>JABJFC010000058.1 GCA_018662925.1 Alphaproteobacteria bacterium
ACTTTTTCTAAAGCACTCCAAAAACCCATAGCTCCATCCCCTATGGCCAATTTGGGTGGAACAGAAAGCCCTCGGGCTTTAAGGTCTAACAAAAGCTCACTCCAACTTTGCGTGCTTTCTCGATAGCCATCAATAAAACCTACCAATTCCTTCTTACCCTCAGGTGTCGCTCCTATGATAACCAACATACACGTCTTGTCATCTTCCATACGAGCCTGGAGGTAAACGCCGTCTGCCCAGATGTACGCATAGTTCCGGCTATCCAATCGCCGCTTGCTCCAATGCTTTAATTCCTCTTTCCAGTGCTGACGTAATCGAAGAACTGTATCTGCAGAAAAACCTACTGCATCCTTGCCGAGCAAAACTGGCATCACTTCAGAAAAGTCACCTGACGATATACCTTTCAAATACAGATATGGAAGCGCAGCTTCTACACTCTTACTGCGCCGAACATATGGGGGAAGCAACTGAGAGGCAAAACGGATAGAATCATCCACTCTTTGCCCGTTACGATCTCTTGAGCGAGGAACCCTTACAGGAATGGATCCTATCCCTGTAATAACTTTCCTCTCTGGCAAATGCCCGTGACGTACGACTCTCTTTCTACCATTCTTCAGCCGCTCGTGTGCATGACCGTCTATAAATGACGCAAACTCTGCTTCAATTGCTTGTAGTACCAGCCCTTGTGCTCCTTTGCGTAGAACTTCTGTTAGCTGATCTTCAAATTCTCCTGGCTGTTTTAGATTTATTACGGTACTTTTCTTCATGGCGTATCATTCCTTTCTTTTGGACGTTGATGATTGTGGATTCACCAACACGATACGCCACATCTCTTTTTTTGTCCGTCACCAACTTTCGCGATTAACTCTATTTGTTTTGGCGAATTTCTATCTGCTGCCCCTCGCTCAGTCCTTTGTTGATGCTATTCAATGCTGCCGTATTGCTTCCACTCTTGTCTATATTGACCTTTGTAGGAAGCCCATTGTTATTAATGGACTTCTTGAAAAAAGCCCTGGATGCTTTTTCATCTCTTCTTGCTCGCAGGAGAAAATCAATGGTATCCCCATATTTATCAACGGCCCTATAAAGATAAATCCATTTTCCATTAAGCTTGAGATAAGTCTCATCCATCCGCCAACTACCGTTTGCAGACCTTTTACGCTTGCGAACGCGTTTTTCGAGAAGAGGGACAAATTTCTTGACCCATCTTTGTAACGTTGAGTGGTCAATGGTTGCACCACGTATGGTCATCATTTCTTCTAAATCACGATAGCTCAGGGAGAATCGGCATTTCATGTAAACAAACGTCATGATGGCTTCAGGCGACGAGCAAAATCCCTTGAAATGGGGCAGCAGTTTTGACGAAATTTGAAACATTTTTACCTCCACTGTTTGCGGAGAGAATATTCGTTTTACCCAAACTATTCAACAGACGCGACAGAACCAGATAGTATCTTACTTCCTTTGATAGCCCTATCTTTTGGCAAAACTCTCCAAACAAAATAAGTCCAGAATTAGACGTTAACGTTTCTTTGCTTGATTTTAGGGAAAATGATGCTAGCTTCATAATTGTATTTCTTAAGAAGGGGTTACGTTTGCACCTAATGAGTGTAACCCTTTTCCTCTTCTTTTCCAGCTATTTCCTCGCACTCAGAGCTTTTTTGATTTCCTATCGCGGATCTTGGGTTCTCTGTCTCTCCAGATTTTCTTGATTACAGGCATAGTGGGATAGTTTATAAATGTTTTTGTGCAAACTTTTTATCTGCATAGTAGGTCTCCTTTGTTTTTTAGAACAAATATACTCTGGAGGCCTTCTTTATTTTTGACAAGCAG
The DNA here is from genome assembly GCA_018662925.1 of Alphaproteobacteria bacterium. Lineage (NCBI taxonomy): Bacteria > Pseudomonadati > Pseudomonadota > Alphaproteobacteria > Alphaproteobacteria bacterium. Next base: position 1,834 of record JABJFC010000058.1, read on the forward strand.
TAAGAGGGGGATATCCCCCTCTTACTGCTGTCTTCTCTGTCTCACATCTGTCTGGACTAGTACAAGTCTCAAATTTAACAAATCTCCGCCCCTGCCTTCTCTTTTTAAAAAAAAGGGGGAAAGTCCTGATGAAACTTTTATCTTGCATCTGAAGGAATGTGAGTTTAGATTTAATGATAGAAAAAATAATCTGTATGCTATCATGGTAAGAATTTTGAGGAAAAATCCTCTCTAAAGTTCACCAGACCTTTCTTTTAGTTAAGTGTCTCCACAGGCTGTTATGAAGAAAAAAGAATATGAAATGATGCAACAGGATAACGTAGCCTGCCGCAAAAAAAAATCTCTTCTTCCCTCTCCTGTTTTTCAATATTTTGAACAGATTGCGCTAGATGATCCCAAAAAGTGTGCCGTTATTAACAAACAATCCAGCATAACATATGGAGACTTACTCAATGACGTTTTGCAATTGAGTCATGCACTACAAAAAATCGGAGTTACTACTGGAAACACTGTTATTTCAACCCTAACACCTTCTCTCAACCTTATAAAACTACAGCTAGCACTTCACCATTTGAGGGCCACTTATCTTCCTATAGACCCTTGCTTTCCTAAAAAACGAATTGAGTTTATTGTGAAAGAAGTAACCCCTATCCTTTTGTTTGCAGAGTCGAAAAACCTAGACAAATTTTTGGGAATCACCCCCAGCATCACTGTAGATCAAATCTTAAAAAATGAAAGAAGAACTCCTCTCAAGTTAGAGAAAAGAAAACCGGATAATAAGGTAGCATATATTTCATACACCTCCGGCTCAACTGGCACACCTAAAGGTGTTCAAGTGACATATAATAATTTTCTTAGCTTACTTCACTCTGTAAAAGAGGAACTGCCATTTACTAGATCAAGCACCATGCTGTTTTTTTCAAAACCTTGGTTTGATATTACTAATGTGGAAATCTTCCTTCCACTGCTAAATGGAGCTAGCATAGCAATCCCGCCTAAAGAATCCTTTCTGAATGGAAAAAGTCTCTCAAAATTTTTGAACTCGACCAAAACAACTGTTATGCAAACAACACCTTCCATATGGCATATTTTGATTGATTCTGGTCTAGAAAAGCATCCTCAAATTACTTCAATTTCCACAGGAGAAGAGCTAACACAAGAGTTAAACCAATCACTTCACTCCCACTTCAAAAGAGTTTGGAATTTTTATGGCCCAACGGAGTGTACAATTTATGCGACAGCAAGTTGCACAGCACCTGGATCAAAGCCTTCTATAGGCACACCTCTTCAAAATACTCAGATTTTAATATTAACGCCTGAAGGAAAAGAAACAAAAAAAGGAGAAGCAGGAGAGATTTATATTGGAGGACAGGGAGTATCAGCAGGCTACCTTAAGAGACCCAAAGAAACAAAAGAAAAATTTACGACCCTAGAAACATTTAAAATGAAAGGTCATTTTTATAAAACAGGAGATGTGGGAAAAATCTTACCAAACGGGCAAATCAGCTTCTTGGGTAGAAAAGACTCTGAGGTGAAATTCAGAGGGTACAGAATTGATCTTCGTGAAATAGAGCATACAATTCGAAAAGTTTCTACTGTGAACAATGTTCTTGTGCGCCCTTTAAAAAAACAAAAAAACAGGCAAAAACTCTGTGCTTATATTATCTTGAAAAATGACTCCCTTTGCATCAACAAAAAAAAGCATGAAGAAATTGAGGTAAACAGATGGCAAGAAATATACAATAGTGTCTACAAGACAGAAGAGACTTCTCTAGGAGAGACGTTCAATACTACAGGCTGGAGAGATAGCTATGAAGGAAAAGCTTTCAATCCTTTGGAGGTTGAGAATGCTACAAATAACATTGTAGACCGTATCTTATCATATAAACCCAAAAGAATTTTAGAAGTTGGCTGTGGAACTGGATTACTATTGTTTAAACTGGCTCCATTCTGCAAAGAGTACACTGGAACAGATATTGCTAAAGCTGGATTAGACTTCATACAGCAGAAGGCAAAAGAAAAGGGCTTATCAAACATCTATTTATTGAACCAGGAAGCCCGCTGTATAACAGGCCTAAAAAAATCGTATGATGTTATTGTGATTAATTCCGTTATACATCATTTTCCAAGTGAATCCTATTTATCCGATGTCATGCTAGCACTAGAACCTCTTCTTTCAGAGGAAGGAGTCATAATTGCTGGCGATATTCGCAATAGACAACTTATACGACACTATTACTGCTCTATTGCAATGCAAAGAGCAGAAACCCATACGCCTTATCAAGAGATTCTCAAACAAATTAATGACTCTATCCATAAAGAAAAACAGCTCCTATTACCCCCCTCATTTTTCAAGAAATATTTTCAAGAGAGAGATGTGTTTCAGCACATTGAAATTTCCCCTAAAATTTCCGAAGACACAAATGAGATTACAAAATTTCGATATGATGTTGCTCTATCAAAAAAAGCTTTTTCGTATCACTCTCTTACATTGCACCAATGGATGGAAAAAACATGGACCTTAACCGCAATTGATTCAAAACTCAAAGCAGGAGAAAGTTTTCTTATTAAGGGCTTTCCCAATGCAAAACTAAGGCATGAGAATACCTTTCTTTCAAAACTAAATGGAAGAAAAAACATGAAAAACTTCTTTGATCCCCATGAATTTAGCTCCTGTTCGAAAATAAACTACATAGACTTATACTCTCTTGAAAAAAAAGCTGTTCATTATGGGTATATTTTTGAAGCAAGTTGCTTGAACTCTGACGAAAAAGGAACATGTGACATTTCCTTTATTAAAAATAATAGCCTCCCTAAGAAAGTGAATTTTCTAGGAATAGATTCCCGTTCAGATAAACCTGAAAAATCCTTCGGTGAAGAGAAAGCCCAGGATCTTGCTAAAATAGAAATATATGATGAATGCAAGAAATTTCTCCCGGAATACATGATCCCTTCTAACTTTATTTTCCTAAACTCTTTTCCCTTAAACTCTAGTGGAAAAGTTGAAACAAAAAAACTTCCAGAGCCACACTACCATTCAAGAATACTCAAAGATGAATATGTTGAACCACAGAATCAAATAGAAGAAAATCTTGTCAGTGTTTGGAAAACAGTCCTTAATCTAGACAAAATAGGCATTGAAGATAATTTTTTTCGTCTAGGGGGAGACTCTATACTCTGCATGCTCATGATCAGAAAAGCAAAAGAGTATGGTCTTTTTATTGATTTTCAAACCGTTTTTTCAAAACCAACGATTCATGCTATTGCTCAAAACATACAGCATGAAAAAAACTCTCCTTTAGAGCGAGAATCTGTAGAGATAAAGGATGCTTCTACCGTCCCCCTAACACCCTCTCAGCAGCTTATGTGTTATCCCATGCGCAGCAATAAGAATGTTTACTGCCAACATGCTCTCTTGCAGGCAACAGACCATGACAAACTACCCGAAGCTATACAGAAAGCCGCACAAGCTCTAATTGAAAAATATGATGCTCTACACTCAACTGTTTTAAAAAACACGCAGAGAAGGTTAGAGCTATCTTTTTCTCATCCAATAAAATCGCGCCTGATTTATAGAGAAACACATTTACCCCACAATAACGATATAGATAGAAAAGAAACACTTGAGAAACATGCACAAAGTATTTTCAACTCTTTAGATTTAGAAGAGGGGAAACTGATTGCGCTAAATTATATAAAAATTGGAACCGAAATTCGCATACTATTTGCAGTGCATTCTTTGGTGGCAGACAGTATTTCTTTTAAGATTTTGCTCGAAGAGTTTAAAAAGAATACTATCCGTCTTCTCCTCCAAAAGAAAACAAACACTACTAAATCCAATTTTTCCTTTAAGAAATGGGGTTTGTATTTGCAGCAACACAAGCAAAGTATTGTGAATGAGGAAGAGTTAGATTATTGGAAAAAAGTTGAAGAAAAAAAAATAATACCCCTTCTTTCCAGGCAAAAAAGCTCTACTGTTCTGGGGTTTAAAAGAGACTTCAATCCCAAATATACAACTATGCTATTAAACAAAATACAAAAGAATTCGCTTGAAACACGGTCGGCCCTAATGACCGCTTTTGCCTATACCTTACGCAATGAATTTGGAGATGAGACCGTTGAAATAGAGAGCCATGGTAGATACGATACTATTTTCTCGGATCAATTAGCCGATGCCATTGGGCAATTCTCAACTTACTTTCCTTTTAATGTTGAATTAACGAAAGGAGTGAATTTTTGGAAAAACGCAAAAACTTTAGAAAAAAAAATACAACAAATCCCTTTTAGAGGAGCCCATTACCAATTACTTAAACTCTCTTCATTTCTCACACTACAGAATACACGCCCCAGAGTTGCTTTCAACTATCTGGGAAAGTGGGATAGCTCTGGAGACAAAACTATGGAAGAGTGCTCTCTTTTTATTTCTTCTGCACCAGAGAGAATAAAAAATACTCAATATGATCAGTATGAAAATCTTGTAGGGCTTTCTGTTAACATTTTAAATATCAATGATGCATTCTCTTTTGCTTTTAAATATGATCCTTCTGTCTTTTCAGAGCCTCTGATTCTCAAATTTTCCGATGAACTTTTTTCTGCTCTAGAAAAAACAGCAGAAGGAAACCCACTTCTAATTCAAGAGAAAAAAATTGCCTAAAAAAGAATCCCCCCTCACTTTTTGTCTCATTTGCGAAACATCTCTAGGACTTGTTTGTGCAAAAAAAATCTTACACAGTGGACATAAAATATCTGCTGTCGTTTCACAAAGAAAAACTGTTGTGAAATGGGCTAAAGCAACCGAAATTCCCATATTATCAAATCTTCCAGAACTGCAACAACAGTACAAAGAGAAGTCCTTTAATTATATTTTAAGCATTGTAAACAACTCATTGCTAACCAATGACACTCTGAAGCTTGCAGAAAGGACTATTAATTTTCATGATGCTCCCTTACCCAAATATGCCGGAATCAACTCAGCCGCATGGGCTATTTTTAATGGAGAAAAAGAGCATGGAGTAACGTGGCATTTTGTTAACTCTAAAATAGATGCAGGCGATATTCTTGTACAAGAAACAATTCCTATTGAAAAAAATGACACCGCTCAAACTCTGCACCTTAAATGTTATAAGCTTGCAGCGGAAACTTTCGATGTATTATTGCAGAAAATCAGTAGAAACCAGCTGCATTCCCTAAAGCAAGATCTAAACAAGAGAACCTATTACGGGCGACATAAAAAACCTGCAACTTGCGGAATTATAAATTTTCAGCTTTCTAGCCATGAACTTTGGCAACAAGCCAAATCTTTTTTATACTGTGATTATCAAAATACATTTTGCTCATTGAAAGTAATGATAGGCAGTCATTTTTTTAGTTGTTCTGCAATTCCTGTTAGCTCCATTCTTGAAACAAAAGTTGCTCCAGGGAGAATTACTCTAGTTGAAGAAAATTCCCTACAGGTAAGTACTTCCGATGGAGACCTTAAGCTCTCCAACTTCAAAACCTTAGACAATAGGCAACTGAACTTAGAAAATCTCCTTGCTACAAATAACTTATCTTTGGGGAAGAAGCTAAGAATTGTCACAAAAGACGATTTGAGTGAATTGCATTCATTTTATGAAGAAGAATCTAAAAATGAAGGATTTTGGATTAATGAACTTTCTACAGCAAAACAAATTTCTTCTACAAATGTATCCAATCAAGAAAAAAACAAAGAGACCTTGACAGAAGATTGCTGGAAAATTGATCCAGACATATCAAGAAGCTTGCTAGCTCTGCTAAAAGAAACAGAAGCTGAAGACTTGCATTTTAAACTCTTTGCTCTGTTTATTTGGAAACTGTACGATTCTCCCTTAACCTTTGGATTTCCCTATTATAGAAAAGATACTGCTCCAAATTTTAAGGGCCTTTTTTCAGAATTATTACCTCTTAACCTCCCAAAAAATCCGCCTATGTGCCTAAAAAAGGGCTACCAGGATATTAGTGAAGCTTTAAACACTCTGAAAGGAAGTGGGACATTTATTTCAGATTTACTAACTCGATATCCTAATTTATCTCCTCCTGTTTCTCACTCAATGATTTTAAATATCGCCAAGGAAGAAACAGTCTCTATAAAAAAGCATGGCCTTCTTATTGCCAATTTTAAAAAAAACCACATCACTTTAATGTGCTCAAATAAGAGCCTGCACCCGCACTTTAATTGGAAAAAATTCCATGTTTTTTTGAAAGAGATAGAAACAGCTCTCGTCAATCTAGATCAAAAACAATCCAAGGAAGATGCTCCTTTACCAACAAAGGAAGCAATCTATCCCAACGCCTTATGGAATAATACTCAAATAAATCATAATTCCCCTCTTTTACTACATCAATATTTTGAAAAACAAGCTCGAAAACACCCTGATCGTATTGCTATCGTTTTCAAAGACAAACATCTCTCATACCACTACCTAAACCAACAAGCTGATGCTCTTGCCTACTCTCTAAAAGAACAAGGAGTGGAATCTGAATCTTTTGTTGGGGTTCTCATGGATCGTAGCGTTGAGCTTGTTATTTCTCTTCTTGCTATTTTTAAAGCTGGAAGTGTTTATATGCCCTTTGAATCAAGCACACCTTTGGAAAGAATTAAAAGGGCGATATCCCAACTAAATTGCAAATTTTTACTCACAAATTCTCAATTTCCAAGACTTACAGAAAAAACCATTTTTCTTGATAAAGTAAATTGGAGTGGGAATGATGCATTTTCCCTTTTTCATCCCATAGAAAAGAATCTATCTGCCCTCGCTTACATTATTCATACCTCTGGCTCAACTGGTACGCCTAAAGCCGCAGGCAACACTCATACGGGAATAGAAAACAGACTGCTGTGGATGAAAAAGCAATACACTATAGATCAAGCAACTATCATCCTACACAAGACACCAATTTCTTTTGATGTTTCTCTATGGGAACTCCTGCTCCCACTAATATGTGGATCAAAGCTAATTCTAGCACCTCCCCAAGCAGAAAAAGATCCAGAAAAACTCTGTGCACTAATGAAGAAAAATCATGTGACATTGTGCCATTTTGTTCCTTCCCTTTTATCTATATTTCAAAGGGACTCCCTCTTACAAAAGTGCACCTCTCTACGCCATGTCATTTGTAGTGGAGAATCCCTGTCCACAAAAAACGTAGAAATATTTCACCAACAAAGCACTGCAAAACTCCACAACTTATATGGCCCAACAGAAGCCTCTATTGATGTAAGTCACTGGACTACACATCCTCCCAATCAATCACAGTGCTCTGTCCCTATAGGGCGCCCTATCAGCAATACGAAAATTTATATTTTAAATAAAAATCTAGAGCAAATTCCCATTAGCTCTATTGGTGAAATATATATTACAGGAGATGGACTCGCACGAGGGTATATCAATCAACCGGATCTTACGGCAGATAAATTCATTGCGAACCCTTTTGCTACCCAAGAGGATATCTGTACTTCTCAAAACCTCCGCCTCTATAAAACAGGGGACCTAGGAAAATATCTAGAAAACGGTAATATCGACTTCTGTGGCAGGGCAGATCAACAAATTAAAATTAGAGGATACAGGGTTGAGCTTGAAGAAATTGAATATAATCTTTTGTCATCTCCCTTAGTATGTGATGCAGTTGTCATTGCCCGTAAAGAAAGCAAAGAGCTTGTCGCCTACATTTCTATAGAGAAAAAAATCCTAAAATCATTGAATACCCCTTTGAATGCTTCTGATTCTACTCTTCTAATAGACCCTGCCCTAAACGAAATATCTCAAACTCTTCGAGAATATTTGAGGGAAAAACTTCCCGATTACATGATCCCTCATCATATTGTTTTTTTAGAAAACTTTCCTCTCACCTCCAGTGGAAAAATCAACCGAAAAGAGCTCCCTGCTCCAAATAATACAAACCGTTCTATTAATCAAAATTACGCCCCTCCACGCAACAAAATTGAAAAAGACCTTGTCCTAATTTGGCAAGAAATTTTAAATATCCATCCAATAGGCATTTATGACAATTTTATTAGTGCCGGCGGAGACTCCATCAGCAGCATTCAAATCTCTTCAAAGGCAAAAACTAAAAACTTTCATTTCAGTCCACGCCTTGTTCTTGAACACCAAAATATTGCCGAACTTTCTCAGTATGTCACACAAAAAGAAACGACTCATACACAAAAGGCAACAACCTTCAGAAAAAAGAATTATGCTCTAACACCACTTCAATCAGGACTTCTTTTCAGGGAACTCTACAATAAAAGTATCAGCGGAGAATATATTGTCCAAACTGTTATCGAACTCCAAGGTAAAATAAATTTAGAGATTATCCAAATTGCCTGGCAAGAAGTGATCCAAGCCCATGACATCTTGAGAATGGCTTTTGTTTGGGAAAACATGGGCATCCCCCTTCAATACACCTTAGATGGAGTTTTGTTTTCTTGTAAGTCTGAAGATTGGTCTAAATATTCGAAAGAAACTATAGAGTCAAAACTAACATCTTTTCTAGAAAAGGATAGAAAAGCTCCTTTTGATCTTTCGGCTCCCCCATTATTCAGGCTAAGCCTAATGACTTTACCAAATGAAACCTTCTACCTTATGTGGAGTTACCATCACATTATTCTTGATGGCTGGAGCAGCCGATTAATTCTAAATGATTTTTTTCATGTATACTGTGCCCTTATCAAAAACAAAAAGGCCCCTCTAAAAACATATTCTTATAAAACCTACCTACAGTGCCATGAAAAACAAAGAAAAGATAAAGCGCTGGATTTTTGGACAAAAAACTTACACTGTATAGAGGAACCATCCCTGTTGGTTCCCCCTCAAAAAAATTCAAAAGAACTGCACCAAAAGCGTTTACGTTCTTCTTTTTCTCAAAATTTCTGGAGGGAAGTGAAAAGATACTCTCAATCAAATAACTATACAATCAACACCCTAATACAAGCCTCAATCGGACTTGTCCTATCCCAACTAATAAGTAAAAAAACATTATCTTACGGAATCACTATTTCTGGACGATCTGTTGATTTAGAGAACATAGACCACATACCAGGACTACTCATTAACACCCTTCCACTTTCCATAGAAATCAAGAAATATCACTGCATCAAAGAGTATCTTGACTCCCTGCAAAAACAAACCCTCTCTATCAATGAACATTCATTTGTTTCTCTTGCAGAAATTCAAAAAATTGCACTCCCTAATGGTGATCCTCTTTTTGATACAATTCTCGTATTTGAAAATTACCCTTCATCCAGCCATAGTGAAACTAAAAAGGGTGAACTCTCTGTTAAGTCCATAGATAGCCATGAACAAAATGAATTTCCTCTAACTTTTGTCTTTTTCCCGGGGAAAACCCCCTGTCTTGAGCTCAGTTATAAATCTCCTCTTTTCACACAAAAAGAAATAGAACGTATTGCCGAGCTTTTTCGGGAAACACTAAAAAATCTGATCCAGCTTCATCCATCTTCTCTTCTTCAAAAAATTTCTAGTTGTCCTAAGCAAGAGAAAGAAACGTTACTAACCAAGTGGAACCATTATGTTCCTCTTGTGGAGAAGAATTTTCTACTCCCCCATGAACTTTTTGAACAACAGGCAAGGAGTCTTCCCCACCGTATTGCTCTTATTTGCAAAAAACAACATATTACATATTATGAACTAAATCAGCGTGCCAATCGATTAGCATCTCATCTAAGAAAGCAAGGAATTGGACCCGAAGTTTGTGTGGCAGTTTCCCTAGAAAGGGATATAGATCTCGTTACCACTATCCTCTCTATTTTAAAAACTGGAGGCACCTACCTTCCTTTGGATTTTTCTCTTCCTGAAAAGCGTCTTAATTTTATGATTAAAGATAGCGGTGCTCACCACCTAATAACTCAAAATTTTTCCTCGAAAAAAATTTCCACTTCCGCAGGAAAACATATAGATCTGCAATCTATAGACCTTTCCAACGCCCCCGAATGCAATTTAAAGTCAGAAATAAATTCCCATCACAAAGCACTTGCATATACTATCTATACATCTGGTAGCACAGGGCAGCCTAAAGGTGTTGGACTAACATATAAGAATCTTTCCTCCCTTTTATGCTCAGACAAACTAAAGATTTTAGATGTTACAAAAAACACAAGATCTATTTGGGTTTCATCATTGCTATTCGACGCATCTATCTGGGAGCTCTTTGCTGCCTTATCAAGCGGAGGAACTCTTGTAATACCTCAAAACTCTCAGAACCTCGTCGCCGATGAACTTCTTGATAGTTTGAAGAAAGAACAAATTTCTTACCTGCCCATACCTGCCTCACTCCTCAGCTCAATCCCTCTAGATTTTTCTAATCAGATTAAAACTGCCGTTGTCTTTGGTGACGTTCCAAACAGAAGTGCTCTGGAAAAATGGTCTGGAAAATCTAAAATATTTAATGGATATGGCCCAACAGAAAATACAATTGCCTCTACGCTTTTTCTGTGCACATCCCCCCTCTCCTCACCTCTTCCAATAGGCACCCCCATTAGTAATAGTAATATCTATGTTTTAGATGAAGCCCTACACCCCACCCCTATGGGAATCATTGGAGAAATCTATATTGCAGGAGATGGTCTAGCTCGAGGATATATTAATCAACCTGCCCTTACAGCAGAAAAATTTATTGCCAACCCTTTTGCAACCAAAGAAAATGCAAAGCAATTACAAAATCTTCGCCTCTATAAAACAGGAGATCTAGGAAAATATAACCCTGATGGCAATATTGTTTTTTGCAACAGAGTAGATCATCAAGTGAAAATTCGAGGATATCGAGTTGAACTTAGGGAAATTGAGCATAAGATTTCTAGCTCCCATTTAGTGCAAAATTCTGTTGTGTTAGTGGATAAAACAGCAAAAAACAATAAGCTGGTCGCCTATATTGAATTAACCGCAGAGGCTTTGAAAAACCTAGAGTTTCCAAGTTCTTCTTCCTCTATTTTATCTGGATCAAAGATTGATCAGCTGAAAGATGTTTTTTCGTCAGATTTAAAAAATTCTTTGCCTAGTTATATGATCCCCTCTATCTTTGTCTTTTTAGAAAATTTTCCACTTACCTCTAATGGCAAGATCAATAGAAAAGCCCTCTCTATCCCAAACACATCCACACCCTCTTCAGAAAGCGCTTATGCCTCTCCTTGCAATGGAACAGAAAAAAAACTCTGCCTTATTTGGCAAGAAGTTCTGGGGCTTGAAAAAATTGGAGTTCACGATAATTTCTTCGCCCTTGGAGGTGATTCTATTAGCAGTATTCAAATCTCTTCAAAGGCAAAACAAATCGGACTCTCAATCACTGTGAGAGAGCTGTTTCAAAGCCCAACAATTTCCCAACTTGCAAAGGGAGGGAAGCTAGGTGCCTCTGAACAAGTGAACTTTATAGACAGAGAAGAAATTCCCTTCCCAGTAACCCCCATTCAAAAACGTTTTTTTGAAGAAAAATCAAATATGCTGCATACGTATACCCAGGACATAGTCTTTTGCAGCAAAAAACCTCTCACTATTTCAAGTATAAAAAAAATCCTAGAAGAACTTCAAAAGAAGCACAGGGTATTTTCATTACGTTACACCTGTAGTTCCAAAAAGATTCCACATTGGACCCAATACTATACAAAAAAACAAAACATTCTTTTGCAAGAATTCGATTTATCTAGTGCCCCCACAGAGACAGTCGAAGAAAAAATTTCAGAAATACGACAAAATGCAAAAGCGCTAATTAATATTATAGATGGCCCGCTGTTTGTTCTATGCCATCTTAAAAAAAATGGAAAAAGTGATCTGCTACTTATAGCTCATCACCTTATTATAGATGCTGTATCTTGGAAAATTCTCCTTGAAGATTTTGAGTGTGCTTATAGGCTAATTTCAGAAAACAACTCCTACAATTTTATGAATAAAACACATTCATTTCAATACTGGCAAAAATCTTTAGAAAGTTATGAAAAAAATATCACTATCAAAGAAAAAGATTACTGGAAATCCTTAGAAGAAAAGATGGTTATATGCAAACCAGAAAAAGACTTAAAAACAGGTTATGTGACTGAAAAACTGACAACTTCTACAACAATAAAACTACTTCGAGAATCCCACAAAAAATACAACACAAGCATTAATGATCTTTTGCTGACAGCCCTTTCTTGCTCTTTATCCAAGTGGGGAAAAGCAACTTCTATGGTTGTGGAGTTAGAGGGGCACGGAAGGGAAGAGGTCGAAAAAGGAATTGACCTATCGCACACTATAGGTTGGTTTACCAGCCTATATCCCTTTGATGTAAAAACAAACCAATTTGATAGCCTAGAAAACAAACTACTCATAATAAAAAAACGGAGGGAGAAAATTCCACTAAATGGAGCAGGGTATGGTATTTACAGATTAGGCATTTCAACCCCTCAACCTCAATCACAAATTTTATTTAATTATTTGGGACAATGGACAAAGCAAGACCAAAACAGTCACCGTATATTCCATTTTTCAAAAAGTGATGATATTGCAATGTTATATAATTCACATCAAGTCGCATTTCGCCATAAGATTATCATCAATGCCGTAAGCATAGAGAACCAATTTCATGTTCATATAGCTTACAATCCAGATACATATGCAAAACATGACATCAAAAAATTGGAGAGATTGTTTCTAGATAATGTAGAAAAAATCATCGAGCATTGCTGTAAACATACAGTTCTTAAAAAAACAAACTCTATAAGCAACAAAAATAGAAAAAATGCTATAGCACAAATACTTAAAAAGGGTTAGAAATGCCCTATGTCTGATATTGAAACTTTATCCATATTATCCCCGCTTCAAGAAGGCTTGCTTTTTAGAGAGCTATACACAAAAGGGGCTGGAGGAGAGTATATTGTCCAAACTGTTATACACCTCCACGGTAAAATCGACTCAGAAGCTGTACAAATAGCATGGGAAAAAATCACACAAGCCCATGATATTTTGAGAACTGGCTTTGTCTGGGAGAATGTAGACCACCCCATTCAATATACATTAAACAAATCTGATCTTTTTTTTAGCACTGAGGACTGGTCTAAACTCTCCGAAAAATCCATTGGTTCAAACTTATCCTCATTTTTAGAACAAGATCGAAGCACCCCCTTCAATCTCTCCTCTCCTCCACTTTTTAGGGTAAAATTCCTCAAGCTCCCGAAGAATTCTTATTATATTGTATGGACTTGCCACCATATCCTCCTTGATGGCTGGAGCAGTCGACTGATTCTAAATGATTTTTTTAGTGCGTACTGTGCCACTTTAGAGAAAAAACAACCTAACTTAGCCGTAGACTCTTACACAAGTTATCTCCAATGGATTGAAAAACAAGACAAGGATTGTGCTCGTGATTTTTGGGTGAAAAACCTACAAAATATAGAAGAACCATCTTTGCTAAAGCTTTCCCAGGCAACAGAAAAAAAGACAAGCCAAAGAAATTTTATCTCTCCCCTTCCCGAAACGCTTTGGGAAAACGTTCAAAAATATGCCCAGTTAAACAACTACACAATTAATACTCTCGTACAGGCAACCATAGGACTCGTTCTTTCTCAATTAATGAACAAAAGAAATATTTCCTATGGAGTGACAATTTCTGGACGTTCTATTGATTTGAAAAATGTTCAGAACATCCCTGGTTTATTAATCAATACACTCCCACTTTCTATAGGAATAGATAGAACGCGCTCAGTAAGAACGTACCTTGACTCTCTCCAACTGCAAACACTTTCTATTAACGAGCATTCTTCTATCTCTCTTGCAGAAGTTCAAAAAAACTCCTTTCCTGGCGAAAAGGCTCTTTTCGATACAATTCTCGTATTTGAAAATTATCCCTCAAGTAACCACAGTCAATTTGAAAACTATGGATTTTCCATTAAATCTATAGACATATATGAAAAAAATGAATTCCCCCTTACCTTTGTTTTCTTTCCAGGACAGTCCCCTTATCTAGAGCTAAACTACCAAACCTCCCTCTTCTTAATAAATGAGATAGAGCGGATATCTGAACTTTTTCAAGAAACACTCAAAAATCTAATCAGCGTCCCTCCATCTTTACTTCTACAGGAAGTCTCTAGCTTCTCTGATAAGGAAAAAGAAAAAATACTTTCTACGTGGAATAATTTTAAGATTGTTCCTCAAAAAGAAGATCTATTGATCCACCAAATTTTCGAACAACAAGCAGAAAAAAAACCTGACCGTGTTGCCCTATTGCATGAAGGTCAACATGTTACATATGCCCAACTGAACCAGCGAGCCTACCAACTAGCTCACTATTTAAAAGAAAAAGGTGTAGGCCCAGAAACTTTTGTTGCTGTTGGTTTAGAAAGGGGCATACCTCTTATTACATCTATTTTGGCTATCTTAAAAACAGGAGGAGCTTACGTTCCCTTAGATTTATCCTTACCAAAAGAACGTCTCAAGTTCATTCTCAATGATAGCAATGCATGCTGCTTAATTACGGAAAAAAAATACTCTGAATATCTTCTTGATTTCTCGGGAACATGCATAGATTTTCTGTCCATTCCTTTTTCTTCTCTCCCCAATAAAAACTTACCGGACGAAGTTCATTTAGACAGTAGCATCTATCTTACCTATACGTCGGGTACTACTGGAACCCCTAAAGGGATCATTAATTCTCAAAGAGGGCTTCTAAATCGATTTCTTTGGTCCCTTTCATACTACAATATAAATCAAACAGAAATTTTTTTGCAAAATGCCTCCATAGGTTTTGATATTTCATATTGGGAACTTGTCTTGCCACTACTTGTGGGATCAAAGCTTGTGATCCCCACAGATAAAAAGGCTAAAGACCCCCTACATCTTTATCAGTTGCTGATAAAAGAAAAAGTGACACTCTCTCACTTTGTTCCCTCGTTACTCAGTCAGCTTCTAGAATTTTCAAAAAAAAATACGCAACATCGATTTTTAAGAAAACTCATATGTGGAGGAGAAGTAGTCCCAAAGGAAGACCTTAACCAATTTTTAACTCTCTTCCCTCAAGCCCATTTTCATCATGCTTATGGACCAACGGAAGCTGCCATAAGCGTTACATACTGGGACATAAAGAAAGGGCCCTACTTAGAACCAAAACTTCCCATTGGACGCCCTATTAATAAGACAAAAATCTATATTTTAAATGAAGCCCTGAACCCTGTTCCCATTGGAATTATTGGAGATATTTATATCGCAGGCGATGGGCTTGCTCGAGGATATATTAATCAGCCTGACCTCACAGCGGACAAGTATATTGCAAACCCCTTTGCAACTCAAGAAGATGTAAATAATTTCCAAAATCTTCGCCTCTACAAAACAGGAGACTTAGGAAAATATCTTTCAGATGGAAATATCGATTTCTGTGGCAGAATAGATAGCCAAGTTAAAATTAGAGGATACAGAATTGAGCTTGGTGAAATTGAGCATGCACTTTCTGCTTCTTCTCTAGTGCATCAAGCAATCATTTTGGCTCATAAAGAGGCGAAACACCAGGAACTCATCGCATATCTTCTATTAACACCCCAAACTCTAGAAAAATTCTCTTTTCCAGAAAATGCGTCCTTCTCTGTTCTCACTAGTCCTTCCATCGGAAAAATCACAAAAGTCCTTCGCCTAGAATTAGAAAAATCTCTTCCCGACTATATGATTCCTGCTCATTTCATTTTCTTGAATGAATTTCCAATAAATTCTAACGGAAAGATTGACCGGAAAAGACTCCCCACTCCTGATAAATCAAGACGCACTCTAGAGCAAAACTATGTAGAACCACGCAATGAGATAGAGCAAGACCTTTGTCTTATCTGGCAAGAAATTCTAGGGCTCAATAAAATTGGAATCCACGACAATTTTTTTGAAATTGGTGGCCATTCACTTTTAGCTACACAAATTATTTCTCGCCTCCGTTCACAGTTCCAATTGGAACTTTCTCTGCGGGATATCTTTGAATATCCCACTATTTCAGTCTTCGCTACGCTGATCACCCAATCCCTTAGAAACCCAAAGGACCTAAATGTTCCCCCCATTTTACCAGCTACCCCCCAAGACCTCTTTCCTCTGTCATTCGCCCAACAACGTCTTTGGTTTTTAGAAGAACTAACTCCTAATTCTTCGGTTTATAATATTCCTATGGTATTTGAATTATCTGGGCCTCTTAATATTTTAGCACTACATAAGGCTTTTCAAAAAATCATCCAAAGACATAGTAGCCTTAGAACTTTTTTTATAAAAAAAGATGGAGTGCCCTTTCAAAAAATTCTAGCAGATCTGGACCCTTTCGAGTTAGTTGATCTCAATGATACAGAAAATCTAGAAGATCATCTCTCTAGCATAAAGCATAAACATGCCCACATAAGGTTTGACCTTTCTAAAGGACCCCTTCTGCAGCTCACACTCTTAAAAGCAGGTCCAGAAAAAAATTTCCTCTTTATTACTATGCATCATATTATCAGTGATGGTTGGTCCGTTGGAATCTTCAATCAAGAACTTTCAATTCTCTATAGGGCCTATATTTCAGACCAAGATATAGAATTGCCTTTACTAGCTATTCAATACACAGACTTCACCCTCTGGCAACACGCTTGGCTCCAGGGAAAAACTCTGCAAAAACAACTTACATATTGGCAGGAAAAGCTAAAAAACCTACCCGACTCGTTAAACCTTCCAGCAGACTTTCCTCGACCAAAAACTCTTTCTTACAAGGGAAAAAGATACCAGCATCTCCTCAATAAAGATCTTAGCTTAAAGGTCAAATCCCTCTGCCTAGAAGAAAATGTTTCCACCTATATGTTCCTGCTCACTACATTTAATGTGCTACTTCATAAATACAGTGGGGATGAAGATATTATTGTTGGATCCCCCATTTCTAACCGCACCCACAAAGATATCGAAGGTCTTATTGGATTCTTTGTAAACACTATTGTCTTTCGATCTAAGATATTATCCCATAGCATCTTTTATAATTTGCTGCTTGACCTGAAAGAACAATCTCTCACAGCTTACCGGTATCAAGATATCCCTTTTGAACAGCTTGTAGATCACCTAAACATTGAACGCTCTCTAAACAAAAACCCTATATTCCAAATGCGATTTGTTTATCAGAAGCAATCAGGAGAAACATTAGACCTTGAAGGAATTTCTTCACAGCCTATTCACACAGATTACGAAGCTTCTAAATTTGACCTCTTGCTACATATTTATGAGAAAAAAAACTCTGATTTTTCCATTTCTGTTGAATACATGTCAGATCTCTATAAAGACGAAACTATTAAGAGATTTGCACATAACTATGAAGCTCTTCTGGAAAGCATTGTCTCAGACCTACACACACCTATTCATAGGTTAAATATATTGCCTCAAAAAGAACAAAGCTTACTTTTCAATACTTGGAACAACACGTCTAAAAAACATGATGAATCTCTATTCGTTCATAATCTATTTGAAGAACAGGTACAAAAAAATCCTGACCGTATTGCTCTTGTTTTTAAAAACCAGCACGTCACATATGAACAGCTCAATCAATGGGCGAATAAATTATCCCACTACTTGAAAGAACAGGGAGCAGCACCAGAAACCTTTGTCGCCATCCTAATGGATCGAAGTATTGATTTTGTTGTCTCACTAATCGCCGTCTTAAAAACAGGCGGCGCATACCTTCCTCTTGATCCTAGTTTACCACCCCAGAGACTCAGTTATATTTTAAATGATTCAGCTCCTAGCCTGATTCTTTCTAACAAAGAACAACCTTCTTATATCCAAGAAAATACCTTTGTAAATATTTCTACATTAAATCTTACAACCGAGCCCAATAACAACCCTCTCCATCAATTGCATCACCATAACCCCATCTATCTTATTTATACATCAGGCACGACTGGAAAACCAAAGGGAGTTATAGTTTCCCATGGAGCCTTGTCCAATTATGCTAAGGCAATTCTTAAGAAAATATCAGCTGCCTCTCAGATAGGTTATTGCAGCAACCCCTCTACCGATCTCGGAAACACCACCCTCTTTGCAAGCCTCATAGGAGGGAAGACCCTTCATATATTCTCTGAAGGAGAAGAGTTAGATTCCCAAATTTTCTTAGAAAAAGTGCTTGAAAAACGTCTTAATCTTATAAAGCTTACACCTTCCCATCTCCAGATTCTTTCTGAAAAATTGTCCAGTGCAACTTCTCATGCAGCACAATACTTTAAAAATAATATGCTCTGCGTTGTTGGAGGAGAAGCTCTAAGTCCCAGTCTTATTAACGCAAGGGATACAATTAACCATTATGGCCCCACCGAAACTTCCGTGGGCGTTACAACCTATGCCTGCAAAACAGAAGAGCTTGGGGGGGGAGTTCCCATTGGAAGCCCCCTACAAAACATAAAAATCTATCTCCTTGATAGTGCCTCAAATCCTGTTCCTATAGGTGCTATCGGAGAAATTTACATTGCAGGAGATGGTCTTGCTCGAGGGTATCTCAATCAAGCTAGCCTCACAGCAGAAAAATTTATTGCTAACCCTTTTGCAACTCAAGAAGACATTAATACTTGCCAGAACCTCCGCCTCTATAAAACAGGAGACTTAGGGAAATATCTCCCTGATGGAAACATCACTTTCTGTGGAAGAACGGATCATCAAGTTAAAATTAGAGGACATAGAATTGAGCTAGATGAAATTTCATCACTCCTTCAAAATCATGAAGACTTACAAACCTGTACTGTAAAAATCCTAGAAGATGGCTCAATTGCGGCATATATAATCCCAGGAAGCTTTGAACCTACAGAAACAGAACTTACAACCTATTTAGAACAGTTTCTCCCTAATTACATGGTTCCTTCCTCCTTCATTTTTTTGGATTGCTTCCCCCTCACTACTAGTGGAAAGATTGACTACAAAAAGCTTCCAACTCCAGACAAAGCTGGACATTCTTTAAAAGAAAAATATGTGGCTCCTCGCACTGAAATTGAGCAAGCCATTTGCCTCATTTGGCAAGAAGTTCTCGAACTGAAGCAAATTGGTGTTCATGATAACTTCTTTAAAATTGGTGGGCACTCTCTCTTAGCAACACAAATCATATCCCGCATTCGATCTCAGTTTCAGCTAGAGTTGCCCTTGCGGGACATTTTTGAATACCCCACTATCTCAACCTTCTCTACCCTTATTACTCAGTCCCTTAGAAACCCAAAGGACCTAAACGTTCCACCAATTTTACCAGCACCACATCAAGCCCTCTTCCCCTTATCCTTTGCCCAGCAACGTCTTTGGTTCTTAGAAGAGCTTGATCCTAATGTTTCAGCGTACAATATTCCCATGGCACTTGAAATCTCTGGCCCCCTTAACATTCAAGCCCTTTCCAAAGCTCTAAAAGCAGTTATTCAACGACACAATAGCCTAAGAACCGTCTTTATAAAAAAAAATGGAGTCCCTTTCCAAAAAATTCTCCCAACTATTGATTCTATTGAAACCGTAGAACTTACTGATGCAAACGACATAAAAAATAGGCTCTCTCATATCAAGAAAGATCATGCCCATACAAAATTCAACCTTTCAGAAGGTCCCTTAATCCGAATCACCTGCTTAAAGGCCTCCTCAGAAAAAACATTCCTTTTTATTACACTGCACCATATTATTAGTGATGGATGGTCTATTGGAGTCTTCAACCAAGAACTCTCTTCTTTCTACAAAAAATATCTTCAAAAAAAAGACCCAGAGCCATTCTCCCTACCTATCCAATACACAGACTTTACTATCTGGCAACATTCTTGGCTTCAAGGAGATCCCTTGCAAAGACAATTGTCTTATTGGAAAAGCAAACTAGATTCTTTGCCAGATTCATCAAATTTTCCAACTGACTTCCCTCGGCCAAAGACGCTTTCTTATAAGGGGGAAAGGTATAGATATGCCCTTAATAAAGAACTAAGTCTAAAAATTAAAAGTCTTTGCTTAGAGGAAAACATCTCTATCTATATGTTCCTCCTCACTGCCTTTAATGTTCTTCTGCATAAATATAGCGGGGATGAAGATATTATTGTAGGAACACCCGTTGCCAACCGAAATCACAAAGACATTGAAGGACTGATAGGATTTTTCGTAAATACTCTGGTTTTTCGATCCAATATCTCCCCACATAAAATTTTCTATGACCTGCTTCTTGATTTAAAAGAACAATCTCTTACAGCTTATCAGTACCAAGATGTTCCCTTTGAACAACTTGTAGACCATCTCAATATTGAGCGTGCCTTAAATAAAAATCCCATATTTCAAATCATGTTCATGATGCAAAATGCTAATGAATCCTCTCGGTTCCTAGAGCTTGGAGGGACAGAAATTTCCTATATGAGTCATGAGGAAAATATTGCTAAGTTTGACTTAGAAATCATCGCTCATGAAGATCCAAAATCACAATGCATTGGCCTCACTATTGAGTACATGACAGATCTCTACAAGAGTGAAACTATTGAAAAATTTGCGGGTCATTATAAATCCCTTTTAAAAGAAATCACTTTGAACCTGCAAGCGCCCGTCCACACCTTAAACATACTGCTTCAAAAAGAACAAAGCTTACTGCTCAATACCTGGAATGATACTAATGAAGAGTATGGTGAACTCCCTTTTGCACATAAACTATTTCAACAGCAAGCACAGAAAAATCCTGATCGTATTGCTCTTGTCTTTGATGGTAAGCACGTTACATATGAACAACTTAACCAACAAGCCAATAGATTAGCTCACTATCTAAAAGCAGAAGGAGTTGGTCCAGAAACCTTTGTAGCTGTTTTGATGGATCGAAGCGTTGATCTTATAGTATCCTTTCTAGCTATTCTCAAATCAGGAGGTGCCTATGTCCCTCTTGACCCTAATACACCAGTCACAAGAAATTTATGGTTTCTTGAACAGGTAAAGCCTTCTGTGCTGATTTTAGGAGAAAATTACAGGAAAACATACACAGGAAAAATCAAAACGCCTGAAATATTTGCCACTCAATTTCATCATAAAGAAAGTTTTGATCCCTCATTTAATGAAAATTTAAATCTTCTCCTTAACCCTCTTCACATAGCATATGTAATTTATACCTCAGGATCAACTGGAACCCCCAAGGGGACAGCAGTCCATCACCTTGGCATGCATAATCATATCAAAAGTAAAATCAAAGATTTAAAAATTACAGCCCAAGATACGATTGCTCAAACATCAACTCAAATTTTTGATATCTCAATTTGGCAAATGCTTACCTCCTTAACCCTTGGTGCAAAAGAAGTGATTTTTTCACAAAATGAAATTCTTGATATTAAAATCTTTTCAAAGGTTTTTTCTCTAAGCAAAATCTCCATTTTAGAGCATGTGCCATCATATACAATTCTCTTCTTAGAAGAGTTAAAAGACAAAACAAAAAAAAGTCCTTTTCGCTATTTAAAACACTACATCGTAACAGGAGAAGCCTTAACGCCCCTTGTATGCAGCACATTGCTTGATACAGATAAAAAACTGTGTATTGTAAATGCCTATGGACCAACAGAATGTTCTGATGACGTAACCCACTACTTTCTCACTTCCCACCCTGGAAAAGAATTTTCTATCCCCATAGGAAAGCCTATTAACAATACAAAGATCTATATCCTAGATAAGGCTCTAAGCCCTGTTCCCATTGGGATAGTTGGAGAAGTTTATATCGCAGGAAATGGCCTTGCTAGAGGATATCTCAATCAACCTGATCTCACAGCAGATAGGTTCATTGCAAACCCTTTTGCCACTCAAGAAAATATCAATAACCCCCAAAATCTTCGCCTCTACAAAACAGGAGACTTGGGAAAATATCTCCCAGATGGAAATATAGACTTCTGTGGCAGAATAGACCATCAGGTCAAAATCAGAGGATACAGAATTGAGCTGGGTGAAATTGAGCATGCACTTTCTGCTTCTTCCCTAGTACATCAAGCAATTGTTGTGGCTCACAAAGACACGAAAAATCAGGAGCTTCTCGCATACATTCTATTAACCCCCAAAACCTTAGAAGAACTCTCTCCTCTAGATAATAACAATTCCTCTGCTCTCACTGGCTCCTTAATGGGAAAGATCACAAAAGACCTTCGCCTGGAATTAGAAGCAACACTTCCTGACTATATGATGCCTGCCCATTTCATTTTCTTGAATGAATTTCCACTAACTTCCAATGGAAAAATTGACCGAAAAAAACTTCCTGTTCCTGACAAATCAAAGCGAACTCTAGAACAAAACTATGTAGAGCCACGCAATGAGATAGAACAAAATCTTTGTCTTATTTGGCAAGAAGTTCTAGGGCTCAATCGCATTGGAATCCACGACAACTTTTTTGAAATCGGTGGTCATTCTCTTCTAGCTACACAAATTATTTCTCGCCTCCATTCTCAGTTCCAATTAGAATTACCTCTACGGGATATCTTTGAGCACCCTACCATTTCGGCATTTTCTACACTCATCACCAAAGCCCTTAGAAACCCAAAGGACTTAAATATTCCGCCAATTTTACCCGCTAGCCCCCAAGATCTCTTTCCTCTGTCATTCTCTCAACAACGCCTTTGGTTTTTAGAGGAACTGACTCCTGATGCTTCAGTCTATAATATCCCCATAGCACTTGAACTATCGGGACTTATTGACATTCAAGCACTCACAAAAGCCTTCAAGAAGGTCATTCAACGGCATGATAGCCTAAGAACCATCTTTATAGAAAAAGATGGAGTGCCCTTCCAAAAAGTTCTTCCTACCATTGACCCTATTGAAACAATAGAGTTGACTGATAAAAAAGACCTACAGAAGAAAATTTCTCAGACAAAAAAAGACCATTCTCAGACACGTTTTAATCTTTCTGAGGGGCCCTTAATTCGCATTACCATCTTAATGGTCTCTCCTGAAAAAACATTCCTCTTTATTACTATGCACCACATAATCAGTGATGGCTGGTCTATTGGAATTTTTAATCAAGAAATTTCAACTCTCTATAAATCCTATCTGCTAAATCAAGAACCGGAATTGCCTCTATTAGCTATTCAATATACAGACTTTACCCTCTGGCAGCACACTTGGCTCCAGGAAAAAACTCTACAAAAGCAACTCACATATTGGCAAGATAAGCTAAAAAATCTACCCGACTCTTTAAATCTTCCAACAGATTTTCCTCGCCCAAAAACCCTTTCTTATAAGGGAAAAAGATTTAAATACCCCCTCAATAAAGACCTTAGCTTGAAGATAAAATTCCTCTGCTTGGAAGAAAATGTTTCAACCTATATGTTCCTGCTCACTGCCTTTAATGTGCTTCTTCATAAATATAGTGGTGATGAAGATATTATTGTAGGAACACCTATTGCCAATCGAGCTCAAAAAGAACTCGAGGAGCTCATTGGTTTTTTTATAAATACCCTAGTATTTCGATCCAACGTGTCACCCCATAGAACTTTTCATGGTTTATTGCAGGACATAAAGGCACAGTCTCTCTCAGCCTACCAGTATCAAGATGTTCCTTTTGAGCAACTTGTAGATCATTTAAATATTGAGCGATCTCTAAACAAAAATCCTATATTCCAAGTGCGTTTTGTGTATCAAAAACAAACTGGAGACAACCTAACATTTGAAGGAACTTCTTCACAACCTATTCACACAGAGCATGAGTCTGCTAAATTTGATTTTTTGCTACACATCTATGAGCAAACTGATTCCTCCTTTTCTATTTCTGTTGAGTACATGACAGATCTCTATAGAGACGAAACTATTACCCAGTTTGCACAACACTATGAAACTCTCCTAAAAAGCATTGTCTCAGAACTGCACACACCTATTCATAGGTTAAATATATTGCCTCAAAAAGAGCAAACCTTACTTCTCAACACATGGAATAATACCGCTAAAAAGCATGGTAATTTTCTATTCGTTCATAAACTATTTGAACAACAAGCACAGAAAAATCCTGATCATATTGCTCTTGTTTTTGAAAACCAGCAGATCACATATAAACAGCTCAATCAGCGGGCAAATAAATTATCCCATTACCTGAAAGAACAGGGAGCAGGGCCAGAAACTTTTATTGCCATCCTAATGGATCGAAGCATCGATTTTTTTGTCTCGTTAATTGCCACCTTAAAAGCAGGCAGCGCATATATTCCTCTTGACCCTAACTTACCACCCCAGAGGCTTGCTTATATCTTAAAGGACAGCAATCCTCACCTGATTCTTTCTAACAAAGAACAGCCTTCTTATATCCAAGAAAATACCTTTGTGAACATTTCCACTTTGGGCCTTAGAACCCAATCTCATGAATCTCCCTTGGTTCCACTGCATCCTCACAATCCCATCTATCTTATTTATACATCAGGCACGACTGGAAAACCAAAAGGAGTTATAATTTCCCATGAAGCCTTATCCAATTATACTGAGGCAATTCTTAAGAAAATATCAGCTGCCTCCCAGGTAGGTTACTGCAATGCTCCTTCTACCGATATCGGAAACACGACTCTCTTCACAAGCCTCACAGGAGGAAAAACACTTCATATATTCTCTGAAGGAGAAGAGTTAGACTCCCAAATTTTCTTAGAAAAAGTGTTTGAAAAACGTCTTGATCTTCTAAAACTTACACCCTCCCACCTCCAGATTCTTTCTGAAAAACTTTCCAGTGCGACTTCCCTCATGACAGAGTATTTTAAAAAGCATATGACCTGCATTATAGGAGGAGAGGAACTAAAATCCAGCCTCATCCACGCAAAGAAGACAATCAACCATTATGGCCCCACCGAAACTTCTGTAGGTGTCACGACCTATGCCTGTAAAGAAGAAGAAACTGGGCAAATAATACCCATTGGAAATCCCTTACAAAACACAAGGATTTACCTTCTTGATATTTCCCTGAATCCTGTTCCTATAGGTGTTATCGGAGAAATTTATATTGCAGGAAATGGCCTTGCTCGAGGATATCTTAACCAACCCAATCTCACAGCAAAAAAATTTATTGCTAACCCTTTTGCAACTCAGGAAGACATTGGCACTTGCCAGAACCTCCGCCTCTATAAAACAGGAGATTTAGGGAAGTACCTCCCTGATGGAAACATTACTTTCTGTGGCAGAATGGATCATCAAGTTAAAATTAGAGGACATAGAATTGAGTTAGGGGAGATTGAATCTCTCCTCCAAAGTCATGAAGACCTGAAGGCCTGCAGTGTAACAGCCCTAGAAAATCGCTCAATTGCAGCATACATAATCCCAGGAGATTTTGAGCCTACAGAAACAGAACTCATATCTTATTTAGAGAGTAAGCTTCCTGCCTATATGGTGCCTGCCCATTTCATCTTCTTAAGTGAGTTTCCCCTAACTTCTAGCGGAAAAATTGATTACAAACGACTTCCAAACCCAGATAAATCAGAGCGCTCTTTAGAGGAAAAATATGTAGCCCCTCGCAATGAAGTTGAACAAGAGCTTTGTCTCATCTGGCAAAAGGTTCTCAAACTGAGGCAAATTAGCATTCACGATAATTTCTTTAAAATCGGCGGGCATTCTCTCTTAGCAACACAAATAATTTCTCGCGTCCGATCCCAGTTTCAAGTGGAATTACCTCTGCGAGATATTTTTGAATACCCGACCATATCAACCTTCTCCACGCTCATTAGTCAGTCTCTTAGAAACCCAAAAGACCTAAATGTTCCACCAATTTTGCCAGCACCCTCTCAAGAGCTCTTCCCCCTGTCCTTTGCCCAGCAACGCCTTTGGTTTCTAGAAGAGCTGAGCCCTGATGTATCAGCTTATAACATTTCCATGGCACTTGAAATCTCTGGCCCTCTTAATATTCAGGCCCTTGCCAAGGCTCTGAAGGTAATTATTCAAAAACACAATAGCTTAAGAACCGTCTTTATAAAAAAAGACGGAATCCCCTTCCAAAAGATTCTAGAAGATATTGATCCTATTGAAACCATAGAACTGACTGATACAGATGACATAAAAAACAGACTGTCTGAAGTAAAAAGAGAACATACCCATATAAAATTCAACCTTTCAGACGGACCATTAATCCGTATTACTATCTTAAAGGCTTCTCCAGAAAAAACTTTTCTCTTTCTTACCCTACACCATATTATTAGTGATGGATGGTCCATTGGAGTATTCAATCAAGAACTATCTTCTCTCTATAAAAGCTATCTTCAAAAACAAAATTTAGAATTATCTCCACTACCTATCCAATATACAGACTTTACTATCTGGCAACGTTCTTGGCTCCAAGGGAAATCCCTGCAAAGGCAATTGACTTACTGGCAAAATAAACTAGATGGTTTGCCAGACTCTTCAAACCTTCCAACCGACTTTCCTCGACCTAAAACACTGTCCTATAAGGGAGGAAAATATGGCTATAAAATTAATAAAGACTTGAGTCTGAAAATTAAAAAACTTTGTTTGGAGCAAGGCATCTCCACCTATATGTTCCTCCTCACTGCTTTTAATGTACTGCTTCATAAATATAGTGGGGAGGAAGACATTATTGTGGGAACTCCTATTGCCAATCGAAACCACAAGGATATCGAAGAACTCATTGGATTCTTTGTGAATACTCTAGTGTTTCGATCTAGTGTGTCACCTCACAAAACCTTCCATGACTTGCTTCTTGATTTGAAAGAACAATCCCTCACAGCCTATCAGTATCAAGATGTTCCCTTTGAGCAACTTGTAGACCATCTCAATATTGAGCGTGCCCTAAATAAAAATCCCATATTTCAGGTCATGTTCATGATGCGAAATGCCAACGAATCCTCTCGTTTCTTAGAACTTGAAGGAACAGACATTTCCTATCTAAATCGTGAAGAAAATATTGCTAAGTTTGACTTAGAAATTACGACCCATGAAGACCAAAAGTCACAATGCATTGGCCTATCTGTTGAGTATATGACAGATCTCTATAAGCACAAAACAATCGAGAGGCTAACTCAACACTATGAAACTCTCCTGAAGGACATTGTCTCAAATATACAGGCTCCTGTTCATACCTTAAATATACTGTCCCAAAAGGAACAAATTTTCCTTCTGCACGCTGGGAATAATACTGCTGAAAAGTATGATGAATATCCTTTTGTACATAAAATATTTGAACAACAGGCACAAAAAAATCCTGATCGAATTGCCCTTGTCTTTGATGACCAACACATTACATACGCACAGCTTAATCAACGCTCAAATCAATTGGCTCATTATCTAAAGGCACAAGGAGTTGGACCTGAAAAATTTGTGGGCATTCTAATGGAACAAAAAATTGATTTGATAGTTTCCTTGCTAGCCACGATCAAAGCAGGAGGCGCCTATGTCCTCCTTGACCCTAAATTACCGCCTCAAAGGCTTAACTATATATTGAAAGATGCGACTCCCCTTCTGATCCTTTCTAATAAAGAACGCCCTTCACACCTACAAGAAGGTGAAGTTGTAAACATTTCTACCTTAGACTTCTCAGCTCAACCTAATGAAATTCCCTTGATTCAACTACACCCCCACAACCCCATTTATCTTATCTATACATCAGGCACGACTGGAAAACCAAAGGGAGTTATAATCTCCCACAGAGCTCTTTCCAATACAATGTGTAGCAAGAGCTTTAGAGAGGCAATAAAAAACTCAAAATCCATCTTAAATATTACAAATCTTTCTTTTGATATTTTTAATTTAGAAATCTATCTGCCCCTTATATATTGCAAAAAATTGCTTCTTCACAATAAGAACAAGGAGGCCCTTGAATCAATAATTACAAAACAAAAAATTGACTTCATTCAAATCACACCCTCCCATCTTCAATCTCTTGCGGAAAATATTTCCTCAAAAAGTTTGAAAAAAATATCTATTTTATGTGGGGGAGAAGCCGTCACAAAATCATTACGGAAAAATATCCTAAACTCCCTTTCTTCTATAGTCTATGGACCAACAGAAACGACAATTTGGTCAACTAAAACACAGGACAACTCCATCTCTGAGAACAATGCTATAGGAAAACCTATTAGTAATACGAAGGTCTATATATTAGATAAACATCTGAATCCTGTCCCCATTGGAGTGGTTGGAGAGATCTATATTGCCGGAGTTGGACTAGCCCGTGGGTATGCAAATCAACCTGATCTTACAGCAGATAAATTCATTGCAAACCCTTTTATAATCGAAGAAGACATCAAAAATTCTGAGAACCTACGCCTCTATAAAACAGGCGACTTGGGGAAATATCTTCTAGACGGCAGTATGGAGTTCTGTGGTAGAGTAGACGATCAAATAAAAATTAGGGGTCATAGAATAGAGCTTGGAGAAATCGAGCACGCCATTTCTGCTTCCTCTTTAGTGAGCCGAGCAATTACTCTCTCCCCTCAGGATAACAATAACCAAAAGCTCATTGCCTATCTAACCTTAACTCAAGAAGGCCTAAACTCTCTCTCTCTTCCAAGGGGAACAACGCCCTATATTCTTACCGGCCCCTCCATTGGGAGATTAGCAGATACACTACGCATGGAATTAAAACAATCTCTTCCCGACTATATGATTCCTAGCCACTTCATTTTCTTGAGGGAATTTCCCCTAACTCCTAATGGAAAAATTGACCGAAAAAAACTTCCTGTTCCTGATAAATCAATGAGCTCTCTAGCTCAAGAATATGTAGCCCCTCGCAATGAGATAGAACAAACTCTTTGTGCTATCTGGAAAGAGGTATTAGGACTCAACCAAATTGGCATCCATGATAACTTCTTTAAAATCGGTGGCCATTCGCTTTTAGCTACACAAATAATCTCCCGAATCCAGCCTCACTTTCAGGTGGAGTTGCCCCTCCGGGATATCTTTGATAACCCTAACATCTCAAGTCTTTCCTCCCTTATTACCCAATACCTTAAAGACTCAAAGAAATTTCAAATCCCTTCTATTGTCCCTGCACCACCCCAAGAGCTCTTTCCTCTTTCCTTTGCCCAGCAACGACTTTGGTTTCTAGAAGAATTAAACCCTACTGTTTCAGTTTATAACATTCCCATGGTACTAGAAATATCGGGAAGTCTTGATGTTCAAGCCCTTACTAAGGCCTTAAAAATAATTATTCAAAGACATGATTCCCTCAGAACTGTCTTTATAAAAAAAGATGGTATACCCTTCCAGAAAATTCTTCCCACTATTGATCCTATTGAAATAATAGAAATCACTGATACAAATGATCTGAAAAAGAAAATTTCTCAAACTAAAGAAGATCATTCCCCTACACGATTTAATCTTTCTGAAGGCCCTTTGATTCGCGTTTCCATCTTAAAAGCCTCCCCAGAAAAAACCTTTCTCTTCATCACCCTCCACCATATTATCAGTGATGGCTGGTCTATTGGAGTTTTCAATCAAGAACTCTCATTTCTCTACAAAACCTATCTTTTAAAAAACAACCAAAAATTACCCGCCCTTCCTATTCAGTATACAGACTTTACTATCTGGCAAAATTCTTGGCTTCAAGGCTCTCCTCTGCAGAAACAGCTTTCTTATTGGAAAAACAAACTAGACAACCTACCAGACTCATTGAATCTTTTAACTGATTTCCCTCGACCAAAAATTCTTTCCTATAAAGGAAAAAGATATAGATGCATTCTTAGCAAAGAACTGAGCGCAAAAATCAAAACTCTCTGTCTAGAAGAAAGTATCTCCACCTATATGTTTCTATTCACTGCCTTTAATGTGCTTCTTCATAAGTATAGTGGAGACGAAGATATCATTGTGGGGACGCCCATTGCTAACCGGACTCACAAAGATATTGAAAGCCTGATTGGATTCTTTGTAAATACATTGGTATTCCGATCTAATGTATCCCCTTACAAAACGTTCCATGAATTATTGCTTGATTTAAAAGAACAATCTCTTGCAGCCTATCAGTATCAAGATATTCCTTTTGAGAAGCTCGTTGACCACCTCAATGTTGAGCGCTCTCTAGATAAAAATCCTATCTTTCAAGTCATGTTTATGATG
Source organism: Alphaproteobacteria bacterium (assembly GCA_018662925.1). NCBI lineage: Bacteria > Pseudomonadati > Pseudomonadota > Alphaproteobacteria > Alphaproteobacteria bacterium. The sequence continues at coordinate 31,788 of JABJFC010000058.1, forward strand.
CGAAACGATAGAGACTTTGCCCAACCCTTAGTTCTTGAAGGAACAAATGTTTCTTATATGCATAATGAAAATAATATTTCTAAATTTGACCTAGAAGTCGTTGCCCATGAAAATCCAGAATCACAATGTATTGGTTTGACTTTTGAATACATGACAGACCTGTACAAAGATGAAACAATTGAAAGGCTCTCGCAACACTATGAAACTCTCCTAAAAAATACTATCTCCAACCTAAAAACACCAGTTCATTCCTTAAGTGTCTTGCCTCAGAAAGAACAAGCCTTAATTCTCAAAACCTGGAACAACACTATTGAAAATTATGCTGGACCAGCCTTCATCTACGAGATTTTTGAACAACAAACCCTAAAGACCCCAGATCGCATTGCTCTTGTCTTTGACAATCAGCATATCAGTTACACTCTATTAAACGAGAAGGCAAATCAACTGGCTCATTATTTAAAAGAGCAAGGAGTTGGACCAGAAATCTTTGTAGCTGTCCTAATGGATCGAAGCATTGACCTTGTAATCTCCTTGTTGGCAATCCTCAAGGCAGGAGGTGCCTATGTTCCCCTTGACCCTAATCTGCCACCCCAAAGACTTAACTATATCTTAAAGGACGCATCTCCTCTCCTGATTCTTTCAAATGAGAAATGCCCCCCTCACATACAAGAAAGTATATTTATTTCTACTCCTTCCCTAAATCTGGAAAAGTACTCCAAAAAAAATCTACCCACTCTGCTGAATCCACAAAACCCCATCTATCTTATCTATACATCAGGCACGACTGGAAAGCCCAAAGGTGTAGTAGGAGTGCACTCAGCAACAACCCAACGTTTTTTATGGCTTCTACATCGCTATCCATTCGACCCTGAAGACACATGCTGCTTTAAAAAAGAATTTAGTTTTGTTAGCGCTGTTTGGGAACTGTTTGGGCCACTCTCAAGCGGCATAAAAACTATTATCCTGAACAAAGAAGATGGAAAGGATATATATAACTTTAACAAACACATTGCTAAAAATGTGATTACAAGAATAGAAGGAGCCCCCTCTTTTATTCAGGAGCTATTTAATCTCGTTAACGCACCCGTTTTAAAAAAGCTAAACTATATTAGTACTAGTGGAGAACCCCTGAGCAACAACCTACTCGAACTTATTAAGAAAAAATGCCCTAGCACAAAACTGCTGAACCTTTATGGGCCAACAGAGTATGCGTCAGATGTTACCTATTATGAAGCTGATTCTACAAAAGAAAGAAACATGGCATTAGCCCCCATAGGAAAACCTATTAGCAACACAGGAATCTACATTCTGAGTAAAAATTTACACCCTTCCCCTATAGGAGTAGTTGGAGAAATTCATGTTTCAGGAGAAGGGCTCGCTCGAGGATATATAAATCACACTGACCTTACAGCAGATAGATTTATTGCCAATCCCTTTGCAACAAAAGAAAGTATACAAAAATCTCAGAATCTCCGACTTTATAAAACAGGCGATCTGGGTAGGTATCTACCAGATGGGAATATTGAGTTCTGCGGCAGGATAGACCATCAAGTTAAAATCAGAGGATACAGAATAGAACCTAGTGAAATTGAACAGGCCCTTTCTACTTCTCCTCTTGTTTATCGTTCCATCACTTTAGCTCATAAGGATGATACTACTCAGGCACTCATTTCTTATATTGAATTAACTCCAAAAACCCTAGAATCACTGGCACTTCCAAGAACATCTTCTCCTATTCTCACAGGCTCCCTCATTGGAAAAATCACAAAAGACCTTCGTATGGAGTTGGGAAAATCTCTTCCTGATTATATGATTCCCTCCCGTTTTATCTTCTTAAGAGAACTCCCCTTAACCCCCAATGGGAAAATCAATAGGAAAAAACTACCAACTCCTGACAAATCAATACGAACTTTAGAAGAAGATTACGTCGCCCCTCGCAATGAAATTGAAAAGGAACTATGCTTCATCTGGCAAGAAGTTCTAGAGGTCAGTAAAATTGGAATTCATGATAGCTTTTTCAGTATTGGAGGGGACTCCATTAAAACGGTTAGAGTAATCTCAAAATGTATAGAGAGAGGCTTTAATTTTCAGGTAAGAGAAATGTTTGAGTATGTTACGATTGCCAAAATGGCTGAATCCCTATCTATGAATCATGACAATCATTGTTTCCCCATAGAAGTCCCAATTTCAAAGAAAATAAATAAAAACAATATAGATCCTAAAATATTTATTATACACCCTGCAGGCGGGCTTGCTTATGAGTATTTGAGGTTACGTCCATACCTTGAATCCTATGATGCGATAGGCATTAACAACCCCTACTTCCTCTCTCCTGAATGTTTTTCATCTGTTGCTGAAACAGCAAAAAAATATGCACAATACATAGAAAACACAGCCTCTACTAATCCTCTTATTATTATCGGATATTCCTATGGAGGGCTTATTGCCTACGAGTTGTCCAAGTATCTTCCTGTAGAACAGGTTAAAGCAATAATATTTATTGATACAAAATTATTTAATACATCTCACATGGCCCCTATAGAACATACCATGCATAAAGACTCAGTGATTAATGATTACCTCAACAAAAATATGCAACAAGCTAGTACACTAGCAAGCCAATATTCTCTTCAAAAAAATTCTCTGCCTATATGGCTATTAAGAGCAGAAGAAGAGAAGAAAAAGAGGCAGGCAGATGCAGGATTTTCTCAAATTTTTTCTAAGGGAAACTATCTTCTTATACCAGGGAATCACAACAATCTTTTTTCTGACCATATTGAAAGCACCGGACAAATTTTGAGAAAAATAATCAATGAGATTCTAGAAAAGAAATTGTCGTCTTACTCAATCAAAGGAAATCCACAATCCACGCCTGGCACCATACAAAAAGCTAGCAATGAGTGACGCTTCTTAGAAACCTTAGACACAAAGTGCGGTGTTGGATCCATCTTTATACCTGCTAATCTTAGAGCATTTCCTGGAAAGATAATTCCATTGGTATAGATTTCATTGTTCAAAAGGTAAGTGGATTTTTTATAGGGATTATAGAAGTGATCACCATCTCTTGAGAAAGGAGCCAAGTTCAAGCAAGGTTCTCCAATATCATCATTATGAAAAATTATTGTGAATCCAGACCAATCAAGATGCTTTCTCTCCGCAACACGATCCTCCCCTTCATGTACACAAATTTTTACGTAGCTTATGAACTCTTTTTTTTTCTCATATACCCTTCGTGAATAAAAGTATGGACTTTTAGGAGGCATTACCTTATAAGCTATTGTTATGAAGACGTTTTTAAGCCAATCAGAAGAAGAACAGCTAAGAAAGCAGCATAGGCGAGAGAAAAACGGTCGAGTTCGAG
>JABJFC010000059.1 GCA_018662925.1 Alphaproteobacteria bacterium
TTCTGTCTTAGACTCTTCAGCTTTTGCTTCTGCCTTAGGCTCTTCGGCCTTTGCTTCTGCTTTAGGCTCTTCGGCTTTAGCTTCTGCTTTAGGCTCTTCAGCTTTTGCTTCTGTCTTAGACTCTTCAGCTTTTGCTTCTGCCTTAGGCTCTTCGGCCTTTGCTTCTGCTTTAGGCTCTTCGGCTTTAGCTTCTGCTTTAGGCTCTTCAGCTTTTGCTTCTGTCTTAGACTCTTCAGCTTTCGCATCTGTCTTAGGCTCTTCAGCAGGAGCTTCCTCAGCTTTTGCTTCTTCGGCTGGTGCTGGAGCCGCAGCTTCTGCTGCCGCTGCCTCTTTGGCTGCTTTTGCTTCAGCGGCTTTAGCGGCCTTAGCTTCATCAGCTGATGCTAAACGCTCAAGAGTTTTTGCCCGTGGCTTAGACTGTTTAGGCGTTTCGCGAATTTCAGGCATGGGAATAACTTTAGCCTCACCCAAAAAGCGTGCGACACGATCCGTTGGCTTTGCTCCCACGGAAAGCCAATGCTTAATGCGATCCGTATTCATGACAATCCGGGTTTCATTATCTTTGGGAAGCATGGGATTGTAGGTACCCAACTTTTCAATAAAACGACCATCTCGAGGTGCCGTAACTTCAGCGACAACAATTCTGTAGAAAGGACGCTTTTTTGTCCCACCACGTGCGAGTCTGATTTTAAGTGCCATATTTTCTCCTTACTTTAAAAAATTCACAAACTTCATCGAATTAAACATTGTTGGGCATAAGCCCCTTAAGTCCTTGACGTAACATGCCTTTCTTTCCAAGCTTGTTCATCTTTTTCATCATCATGGACATATCTTTAAACTGTTTTAAGAGTTTATTGATCTCTTGAACCGTGACCCCAGCCCCAGAAGCAACGCGCTTTTTACGGGAAGCATTTAGGATCTTTGGATATTTTTTCTCACGTCGTGTCATCGACTGGATAATCGCAATTTGCCGCTTTACGAGGGAATCATCTACGCCAGCTTTGGCTATTTTGTCCTTAAATTTATCCACCCCTGGCAAAAAACCCATGAGGCTACTTAAGCCACCCATTTTACTCACTTGCTTAAGCTGTGTAGCCATATCACCTAAATCGAATTGACCCTTTTGCATCTTGGCCGATAGTTTATCGGCCTCTTCTTGATCAATGGTCTCTGCCGCCTTTTCCACAAGACTAACAACATCGCCCATTCCCAAGATACGCTGGGCAATACGGTCAGGATGAAAGGTCTCCATTTGATGGATCTTTTCCCCAAGCCCCATAAACTTGATCGGCGCCCCAGAGACACTACGCATGGATAAGGCAGCACCCCCGCGTGCATCTCCATCGACGCGCGTTAATATAATACCCGTTACACCAACACGCTCGTTAAAGACCTTAGCCACATTAGCAGCATCCTGCCCCGTCATGGCATCAGCCACCAGCAACGTCTCTAAGGCTTGAGATTGATCTTTGACAGCCTTAACTTCATCCATCAACTTATCATCAATATGAAGTCGACCTGCCGTATCCAAAAGAAGAACATCATATCCTTCTTGTCGCGCTATTTTCTGGGCTCGTTTCGTAATGGTAACAGGATCTTCGCCCTCCACAATAGGAACGGTTTCCACATCAATCTGGCGCCCCAGGATGGCCAACTGTTCTTGGGCAGCGGGACGGTATACGTCCAATGACGCCATTAATACTTTCTTACGAGATTTTTCCGTCAGAAACTTGGCCAGCTTCGCCGTGGTCGTTGTTTTACCGGATCCTTGAAGACCTGCCATCAACACCACAACCGGAGGAACGCCCGATAAGTTGAGGGCTTCCGGTTCTTTCCCCAGCATCTCAATCAAATGGTCATTCACAATCTTGATGACCATTTGGGCCGGCGTCACACTTTTGAGAACGTCTTCTCCAACAGCTTTTTCTTTAACCTGAGCGATAAAGTCCTTAACAACTGGCAAAGCCACGTCCGCTTCCAAAAACGCAACACGAACTTCCCGTAAAGCAGCATCCACATCAGCTTCACTCAAGGCACCCCGACGGCGCATCTTATCGAATGCATCACCTAAACGCTTGGACAGAGACTCAAACATAAACGTTCCTAAAAATTCCTAACAAAATAAGCCAGTGCGCGAAACTCGCGGACTGACTGAATCCATTGCAGACCTTTTACTACAGGCACATATGACAAGTCAAGGAAAGTTATCCTTGGAAAAAATCCACAGAGCAGAGAAACTTGTTAAAATTCAACCCACCAAGACACTCCCCTCTCAGCACATAAAACCATATTGGCCTACACCAAAAGCTGTGCTAGGGTCGCTCCATGCAATTTCTACAAGCCATCGGCTATTTTTTTCTAAAGTTTTTGAGCGCCACGGGGCGTTTTATTCTATTTACCCTTCGGGCTATTTCACACTCTGTGCGCCCCCCATTTTATCCACAACAAATTATTAAGCAGCTTTTCCACATTGGATATTTGTCTCTCCCAGTGGTTGGGCTAACTGCCATCTTTACCGGTATGGTTTTGGCGCTCCAAAGCTATACGGGATTCTCGCGCTTTTCGGCCGAAGGTTCCGTGGCCACCGTTGTTATTCTCTCCATGACGCGAGAGTTAGGCCCCGTTCTGGCGGGACTTATGGTGGCAGGCCGCATTGGTGCCGCCATTGCCGCAGAAATTGGTACCATGCGTGTAACTGAGCAAGTCGATGCTCTCTTTACCCTCTCCACCAACCCATACAAATACCTCATAGCTCCCAGGATTATTGCCGGCATAACCATGTTGCCTCTCCTGGTCCTGGCCGCCGACGCCATTGGTGTGTTTGGAGGGTATTTGGTGGCCACCTATAAGCTAGGCTTTAACTCCGCAAACTATATAAATCAGACCTATAAATATTTAGAAACGGAAGACGTCATCTCTGGGCTTATCAAAGCAGGCGTCTTTGGGGGGCTCATTTCCCTCTTCGGATGCTATTATGGTTTTTATTCCCGTGGCGGCGCCCAAGGTGTGGGCATGGCAACAACTAATGCCGTTGTATCGGCCTCTATCATGATCCTTATCTCCAACTACATCCTAACAGCGATTTTATTTTCATCATGAGTGAATTTGCCATCCGCATTAAAAATCTATCCAAGAGCTTCAACGGCAAAAAGGTTCTGAATAACCTCTCTCTGGATATTAAAAAGGGAGAATCCCTCGTAATATTGGGAGGTTCCGGATCAGGCAAGTCTGTTCTTCTACGATGCATATTGGGACTTATAAAGCCGACAACCGGGCAAATCATCGTTAATGGGGTCGAGACATCCAGAAATAGGAATGTGCTCCCTAAGGAAGTGATGAAAAACATCGGCATGCTTTTTCAAGGCAGCGCTCTCTTTGACAGCCTCCCAGTCTGGCAAAACATTGCATTCGGATTGGTCCACAGCATGAAACTGCCAAAGGATGAGGCCAAAAAGATTGCCCTCAAGACATTATCCATGGTGGGCCTCCCCCAATCGGCTGCCGATTTATGGCCAGCAGAACTCTCTGGCGGCATGCAAAAACGTGTTTCATTGGCCCGCGCCATTGCAACCAGCCCCGACATTCTCTTTTTTGACGAACCCACCACAGGTCTAGACCCCATCCTCTGCAGCGTCATCGACCATCTTATTATCAAAAATGTCCGAGAACTAGGAGCCACGGCCATTAGCATTACCCATGATATTAAAAGCGCCAAGACCATTGCCGATCGCATCGCCATGCTTTATGGGGGAAAAATCATCTGGACCGGCACGTCCAAAGATCTTCTAAAATCAGACAATCCTTACGTCTCTCAGTTTGTGCATGGGAAAACCTCGGGGCCCATTCGCCTAGAGGGCGTGAAGAGCAAGGGATAAGGGAAATTCGCCATCTTCGACTGCCTGGCCGTTCACGTGCAGCAGTATTCACTCCCCAGCTATCAATTCGTTAGCAGCTGTTGAAGATCCCGACTTAAGCTGTCAGCAAGGTTACGCGCAGTAGTTTCCGTTACTAATCCGGTATAGTGATCCGTTACAAATTGACCAAAATCTACCTTCCCATCTTGAATTGGCAATTCATCTGGAGAACGTGTATAAGCCGCAACAATTCCCGCTTCTAGTTCGTCATAAAAGTATGCAGGCATGGAATCTTCAGCTTGCTGAGCAAAATATATTTCGACAAGCCCCTCAAATCTATCTTCATCCAAAATTGGATGCGCTAAGTTGCGCCTCACATCAAGAAGTAAACCTAGTTTTTCACATACTGCTTTCTCTGCAGTATTATTTTTAAAAGGATCCATTAAATCACCAACTGGCCGTGATAGATTTATGTGTCCACCCTTCAATGCAGCTTCTACATATTCTTCTAAGAACGTCCAATGCTTCCCCCCTTCTGGACTGTGCTTTCCCACAAGGTGTAAAATTTTAGACATGTGCTCGCCAACGAACCCGCTTTCTTTAACCTGGGCAAACAAAGGTCTCGCTTCAGCCAACACCTCTGAGGCTGCAACTCGAGCATTTGCTCTCCCTTCAGAGTCACTTTTATCCTCGTCCGAATAACTGGAGTTCATAGCGGCTGCATCTAATACCGGTAAAATTGCTACCGCTGTACTCATAAAGAGCGATGTGTAGAAAATTGCTTTTTTCATAGATCTCATTTGTAATAACCCTCAAATTAAATACACTTAATCTGTATTAAAATAAAACGTAGAAGTCAATAAAGTTTTTGTTTTTAGTGTTCTATGTGAATTGGCGGTTGTGGTCTTGATGTTTTATTTTTTGACGAACCCACCACAGGCCTTGACCCCATCCTATGCAGTGTCATCGACCACCTTATTATCAAAAATGTCAGAGACTTGGGGGCCACAGCCATAAGCATTACCCACGACATCAAAAGTGCCAAAACCATTGCCGATCGCATCGCCATGCTTTATGGCGGCAAAATCATCTGGACCGGCACGTCCAAAGATCTTCTAAAGTCAGATAATCCTTACGTCTCTCAGTTTGTACATGGGAAAACCTCGGGGCCCATTCGCCTAGAGGGCGTGAAGAGCAAGGGATAATTATTTGAAGAATACTTTTACTCGAAATCTTCATAATCCCAATTAAATATCCAATATAAGAAATAGAAAAATGAAGCCGCATAGTCGGCTGGACAGGTGGGGTTGGCTAGGAAGTGTCTGTTAGATACTTCGTCATCATTATCAGAAGGATAGGGTATAAGTTGACCATTTTCATCCCCCGAAGGTTCATCCAGGCCCGATTGTGTTATATTACAGAACCATTCAAATAATTGGGAAGTGTTCCTAAAAAGTTCTTCATCTTCAGGATCAGATGTACATAAATGCTGACTCGATGGACTTACCCCTTCTGATGACTGAAAAAGCTCAAAAAAAAACCAAAAAGACTAGAGAGGCGCCCAAAATATGAATAATCAACAGCGGTAGCAGAAAATAAAACAATCAGAAAGGATAAAACGTTTCGACGAGTCACATAATCAGGAAGTCGTTCCATTAGGTCATCCTTCGTGTCTGTAGCCCAATTCTGCCCCTGACTGAAAAGCTTTGTCCTAGTATCGCTCCAATCTTCGCGCTCACTTTCAGTAGATCTGCGCACGCTCTTAACAGGACTCGCCGGGAGCGCTACCCCCCCTTGCTTGAGCTTTGCTCTAACAAAACTTTCCCCATGATGACTAAAACGCTTTAGTGTTTCTGCCAGGCGTTCTTGGTCATCTCCGTTGGTAGAATTATATTTATCTACAAAAGGACTCCGAACAGCATGAGAATGATCCATGAACGAAAACAAAAAGGCAAAAAACAATAATGAAACAGAAAATATCTTAAAATAGCTTTGCAATTGCATATTATCACTATCCTCAATAAAAATTCAGTAGAAAAATAGCAGAAAAATTTGTACTCAGGCCCAACATATTGAAGGGTTATAATTTATTATTATAAGTATAAATATTAATAGTTAGGCGGCCGCAACCGCCGTAGCTAGTACGTTGATTGCGGCCAATGTTTCTTTTGTTATAGCCTATTCTTCAACTGGGTTGACCTTACTCTCATGATGAGAGAACGCTTGCAGGAGGACACGTTGTATAAATTCATATTTTTCGTTATGATCGTTAAAGGCATTGTTATAGTCAGTTTTAACACTGTCCCAATCCGGACGTTGATTAAATAGTTTAATTACATCTTTGCTATGCCACTTGGTATCTTTGTTTTCTGTACCCTCAGAATCTCTGAAGGCCTGAAGCACACCTGCTAAACTACCTTTATCTTGGTCTAAAATTGCAACCATTCTCTTGGCGAGAGAAACCTCTTCCCAAACCATGGCACTATCTTGTCTAATAGCTGCCCAGCCTGTTTGCTGCCCATCTAGATCTACATCAGCTGGATACAGCTTTTGCAGAGTATCAAAGCTATCAAATCCGTCAATATCCATCAACTGAAGAGTAATCACTACACCGCGATTGAGGTACTCATCTCTTGGTAGAGTATTGTGGTGGAAATCATATTCTCGTTCAAGGATTCCAGGAAGCTCTTCAGCAGTTGCAGATTTCAAATCCGTAAAAAAGGCTGCTTTATCGTCTTCATTTTGCTGCAGTCTCGCTTCGAGCAGTGTCACACCCCTATCATAGAAAACTGACTCACCGTACTCTTGGTTTTCAAAGGCTGCGAAGGCACTGATGCCAGTCCCATCGTCATAGTGATCTGCGAGTCCATGCCAATTTAGTACACGAATATAATCGGCAAACACTTGTTCGAATGCTGTAGGTTCATAGGCACTCTCTAACAATTTCAGTTGTAGGAAACCAGCAGTGATTGCATTCAGATCGTAGGCGTTTTGAGCAGTCCGAACACCCAATGACGTAAATGCATCTTCTATTCTTACGGTTCGGCCTTCTTCATACACTTTTGCCATCGCGGAAAGATAGCTCTGAGAAGATTGATCAGTACTTGCAACGCCCTTGAAGAAGTTGGCAAAATCATGGCCCACAATTTGCGGGGTATAGAGTAATCCATCAACAACTCGCTCAATATATTGCTTTTTACCATCCTCATCCGAAACATCTAACAACCAAGCAACTTTTTTCATATCAGCAGCAGCAAAGGTTGGATCTATGTTCTGAGCAGGCTCTCCTTCAATTGAAGTTTTGACGTCAGCCTCGTAGGCATTGACTCTAACTTTAATTTTAGCATCAACTGCCCTTACAAATGCTTCAGCTGCGTTCTTTTCGTCGCCAGCACCCAAAGCACCAATGAGTCCCAGAGTAGTTTGATATCCCTTGCGAACTTGGGCAGGATCACGGTCCAGCACATCAAAAACCTCGCCTACAACTCTGTCAAATATGGTCCCACCAGTGGCATGGACAATTCCTAGGTCAGCAAGGAACTCTGCACCCAATTCTGTTCTAGTGCCTCGAACCAGTTGGAACAAACCTTGACTCGTCAATCTTACTGAAGAGTCCAATAATTCTCTATAAGCTGCACCTAAGCGATCAGCAACTCCTTGTGCTATGCCTCTTTCTGCAGCATCCACAACCGTATCCGACCATATCCTTAGGTCCACGTCCCCACCATTTTTTGGCAAAGCGGCGAAATCATGCAAATACGCTTTAGCAAAGGAATCTTCTGCTGCGAGATACAGCTCTGACGAGTAGGGATATTGATCTGAAGTTTTTGGGGCTTTCCCTATGGTGTTCGGGTCTACTAATGCAAATAATTCACTGAGCACATGCAATGCGTTTTCAGCTACTGCAGGATACAAACGCAGTTGTTCACCTCTGATAACAGTGCCAAATATTACGCCCATACGTTGCGGAAGGCCATGTATGTCCACACCATTATCAAATTTAGTTAGCAGATTCTGACCTTTCAAGTCTTCTTGGCCCTCTAAAGCCGCTGAGACGTAATCATGGACAGTACCCCATTGATCTTCTCTAGTAGAAAACTTGTCAAATAAGTCTTCGAGTTGCTCAACATGTGCTGGTAGAAAACCATTGTCCTTAACATCCTCAAAGAGAGCCTTAGCAGCTGTCACTCTGGTAGCCACCACCGGACGAAATATATTGGCAGCATTAAGGACTTTTCTGACCTGTGCTGCACCTGATGCTGCATACTTTCGCTCAGTCTGGGCCCAATTATCTTCATCAGTTCCGTTAAGCCCTTTAAAATATTTTATCATTGGATGAACGGCATGGGCATCTGAAATAGGAAACAGTGCTACTGCGGTTGACATAAAGAGAGAGGTGTAAAAAATAGCTGATTTTGTAGCCTTCATAGTAATAACTCCTAGTTTAATATATCAATTAAAACGTGTATCTAACGCCAGCAAGAACGTTGAGAGTTCTTGGTGCAATCTTGACCTGGAAATCCTCAGTCCCATCGTGAAGATCTTTAGTCGTAAAAGACTTGCTAATCGTGTACGTCCCTTCCCCGAAGACGCTCAACGAATTGGAAACAGCTCTCGAAATACCTACGCCGAATGGGAAGCCAACAACACCTTTCGTTTGACTACCTGAGCCTTCAGTTTCAGACTCACTATATTTCACTCTATACTTCGAATAACTAACTCCGAGAATGCCATATAAAGCTGTACTTTCGGATATCTTTCGGCCCAAATGCCCCACAATTCCGAAACTGTACTTTTGAGACAACTTCACCTGGTTCACCGTATCAACTGCACCTACCTCCAGATCTTTGGTCGTCGTGCCCTTCGACGAAGAAGTGTTTAGAAAAAGATTTCCTGCATAGTATATTTTTCCTGACTCACGGCTGAATCCAGCTTGAATTTCCCCAACAACGCCATTGGCTGTGGGTTGATACTTTGCGGTTTCATTGGCATTTCCTGATGTAACGGTTCCATTTCCACTAGAGGAGAGATGCTGGTACCCTGCTCCAATGCCGACTGTCCAACCATGGAATGCGTTCTTGGCATAACTATCTGAAGCTAATACCGTGCTACTAAACAACAGCGCGGAAACTACATACTTTTTCATCTATCAAATACCTCTAGTGACTCGTTGACGATCGCGGGAATAAGGCGATCAAGTTGATAATCAGCCCATAAGAAGAGAACCTTCTCAAAGGATATCTAAATGTTTAAACATTTTTTATGTATTCTAGGTGAATATACAAGTCAACAGTAATTAGGTTAATTTTTATTTATACAATATTGTTGTATAAATTGATTTTTCTTGAATGTATTTACTGATGATGAGAATAAATTAACCTGGGTATGCGGTTTACTCCACAAACCGGCTAAATCGCCATTATTTTGCAGTTGACTCCACTCGCTATTATATGTAGCACTTTATGCTATGAACACTTACCCTGAAGATGCAGTTGAATTAATGAACATGTTTTCAA
>JABJFC010000060.1 GCA_018662925.1 Alphaproteobacteria bacterium
TACTTCTGCAAAAGAATTTCGAAGATCAATCATGGACTTTTTTGAAATCACTTGGCCAAAAATTTCCCACGATATGGTGGATCGCATCAATGATGATTTTCAATTACTGAAATCGGCACTTTGATTCGTTTTGGGTATATCCACAGTTTCTGAGACCGAGGTGAACGGAAAGTCTTTTCATGAATATGTTCAAGGTACGACCCTTCATGGGAGTCAATGTCTGAATGAAGATTTTTCTATGATTCCAACGACATATTATCACCCCAAAGGGCCATTAGGCGCTGTTTTTAAGCATGTGGAAGGAAAGCGGGTTGCCATCTTAGGGATGGGGGCAGGAACTTGTGCTTGCCTTGGAAATAAAGATCAGATATTTGATTTTTATGAGATTGACCCTGATGTAGTTTATGTAGCAACGAAATCTAATTTATTCTCATATATTGAAGATTGTCCTCCTGAGTCACGGGTTATTCTGGGAGATGCTCGCCTAAATATGGGGAACGCCGAAGATGGACAATATGACCTTATCGTCGTTGACACATTTAGCTCCGATTCTATTCCCACGCACATGTTAACTAAGGAAGCTTTTGAATTGTATTTCAAAAAGTTAGCCCCTGGTGGCCTCATCGCCTTGAACATATCTAATAGATATTATGATTTTCAACCAATGCTAGCGGGGATGGCAAGTGCATTTAATGCCAAGATGTATGTTAATGACTTTGAAACCGATGATGAATGGGAAAATTTTATAACTTCTTCCAGGTGGGTTGTAATTGGTCAATCTAATAAATTCAATAAGTTCTTTAAGAAACGGAAAAGTTGGAGAAAGACTGTCCCAACTAAGGATGTTTCAGTATGGACCGATGATTTTTCGAGTGTGATGACGCTTCTGCATTAGCTTCTAAGCTAGATGCTTATGAAACGTCCTCCCTCTTGGTTGCTGGATATGTTTGCTCCTATAGACCCAGACCGGGATTTTGTTTGAGTTGCTCAGAATAGCCTAGCCTAAGAAATACTCCAGGGGGGAGTGTCAGAAGTGTCGTTTTGAGAAGGAGCCTAAGAATCTCTTTTTTGCAAAAGCCCTACCAGAACCAGATTTAAAATACCGCTCAAGCTCCCTGGCACTCTTCTCGTTCTCTATGGCAACATAAGACTTTAAAACAACTGGACGAAAGGGTTTTGTTGAAATAACACCACCATCCTGATGAGACGCTAACCTACGCTTCAAATCATTTGTTGATCCTACGTAAAATTGCTCATTTCTAAGTTGAAGAAAATATACATACCACATGGACCCTCCGCATGGAGGATTGTACATGTATCAGGAAATCCAGTATACCTATACGATAGGATGCTTTTGATAATTAAAGCAATGAACTCTGCCAGCCATCCCTTCGCCAAGGTATACCTTCTCAATTTGTTGTGCGCTGAAAGGCTTCGGGAGGCAACCTATCTCTAACGACTCCGATTGTTGCCCACCCTTGTGGGGTGGCCTGCCAACCGAAGCTCGTAAGAGCGTAGGTTGGCGGGAGTGACGGGACTCGAACCCGCGACCTCCGGCGTGACAGGCCGGCGCTCTAACCAACTGAGCTACACCCCCCATTGGTTCCAAAAATGGGTACTCTGTTCCTGGGAAACTGTCAACCACTGATTTAAAAAGCAAAGGACACTTTTCCCCATAGAAATGCTTCCGGGAACTATGTTATCGTCCCTTCGAAAGAATAATATTTTCAAATTTCGGAAGTTAATAAACACAAATAATATGCTCAATTACCTCCTTCGTCGTTTGCTTCTAATTATCCCAACTTTATTTGGAATTTTGGTCGTTAACTTTATCATCATCCAGGCAGCTCCTGGTGGTCCAGTAGAGCAAATGATCGCGAAAATTAAAGGCACTGATGTTTCTGCTACGGCCCGTTTCTCCGGTGAATCCAGTGAACTTGGCGCCTTTGGTGATAATCAGTTTAACCTGGCCGATGACGCTATCATGTCAAAGTACAAAGGCGCCCGTGGCCTTGACCCAGCTTTCATCAAAGAACTTGAGGTTCAATACGGTTTCGATAAGCCAGCCTATGAGCGTTTCTTTCTCATGGTAAAGAATTATCTTATGTTTGATTTTGGAAAGAGTTATTTTCGAGATACGCCTGTTATACAGCTCATTGTCCAAAAAATGCCTGTTTCTATTTCTCTTGGCATCTGGACTACCCTTATTGTGTACCTCATTTCTATTCCGCTAGGCATCCGAAAAGCCGTACTGGATGGGTCCCGTTTTGATATTGTTACAAGTTCCCTCATTATTATTGGTTACGCAATTCCAAGCTTCCTCTTCGCGCTGCTACTCATTATTCTCTTCGCTGGTGGTAGTTTTTGGGACTTTTTTCCGTTAAGAGGACTTGTCTCTGAGGACTGGAGCCAATTCAGCTGGCCCCATAAGATCACAGACTACTTTTGGCACATGGTCCTCCCCATTACCGCTATGGTCATTGGTGGATTTGCGAGCCTTACTCTTTTGACCAAAAATTCTTTCTTAGAGGAAATTCACAAACAATATGTCTTAACCGCCAGAGCCAAGGGACTAAGAGAAAAACAAGTGCTCTACGGCCATATTTTCAGAAACGCTATGCTTGTGGTTATTTCAGGATTTCCTGCCGCTGTTGTCCATATTTTCTTTAGCAGCGCTCTTCTTATTGAAGTTATCTTTTCTCTCGATGGACTTGGACTCCTGGGATTTGAAGCCACCATAAGTCGAGATTATCCCGTCATGTTTGGGGTTTTGTATATTTTCACCTTATTCAGTCTAGCAATTAATATCGTAGGAGACTTTACATATACCCTCATTGATCCTCGTATTGATTTTGAAAAACGCGAGGGTTAACTCTTGAATCTTTCCCCTCTAGCACAACACCGACTCAAGCAATTTTGTAAAAATCGTCGTGGCTTTTGGTCCCTCTGGATTTTCCTTGTTCTCTTTTTGATGACGGCCTTTGCAGAAATTATTGCAAACGATAAACCCCTCCTGGTGCGATACAAAGGAAGTTTTTATTGCCCCATCGTTTCCACCTATTCGGAAACAACTTTTGGGGGAGAATTCGAAACTGAGACCAACTACCGCGACCCTTATGTTAAAAAATTAATTGACGAACATGGCTGGATGATATGGCCTCTCATTCCTTACAACTATGACTCTATTAACTATAATCTTCCCTCTCCCGCCCCTTCACCCCCCAGCTTAAACAATTGGCTTGGAACAGATGACCAGGGGCGAGACTTGTTGGCTCGACTTATTTATGGTTTCAGAATTTCTGTCCTTTTTGGACTTCTTCTAACTTTTTTTGGGACCATTCTTGGTCTTTTGGCCGGAGGATCTCAGGGCTACTTTGGAGGCGTCATTGATCTTATCTTCCAGAGATTCGTCGAAATTTGGATTGGTCTCCCTATACTGTACCTTCTGATTATCCTTTCCAGTTTGGTAGAGCCAAACTTTTGGTGGCTCCTGGGACTTATGATCATGTTTAAATGGACATCCCTTGTCTATGTGGTCCGCGCTGAATTCTTAAAAGCCAGAAATTATGATTTTGTCAGAGCCGCACGTGCTTTAGGTGTGGCTTCCCCTGTTATAATGGTTCGTCATGTTCTCCCCAATGCAATGGTAGCTACCCTTACATTTATGCCTTTTATCCTTAATGCCTCCATCACAACACTTACATCTCTGGACTTTCTGGGATTTGGACTTCCGCCAGGTTCCCCCTCCCTAGGAGAAATTCTTGCCCAGGGGAAAAATAACCTTCATGCTCCCTGGCTTGGTATTTCTGGATTCATAACCATTGGAATTCTGTTAACTCTGTTAACCTTCATTGGAGAAGCTGTTCGCGATGCCTTTGATCCAAGAAAACTGAATTGGTAGGGAACCCATGGTAAAGAAAACTCAAACAGCCCTCCTGGAAGTTTCTGATCTTTCTGTTTCCTTTCGCAGCGAACAAAAGGAAATTGAAGCCGTAAAGAATATCTCTTTTACCTTAATGGCGGGAGAAACCCTTGCCATTGTTGGAGAGAGCGGTTCCGGAAAATCAGTTACGGCTCTCTCCATACTTCAGCTTCTTCCCTATCCCAAAGCCTATCACCCAACTGGGAAAATACGCTTTGAGAGTTTTGAGCTGATGGGTGCCAAGAAATCGCTGCTAAGATCAATCCGTGGCGCTAGAATCTCAATGATTTTTCAGGAACCGATGACATCCCTGAACCCACTCCAACCCATTTCGAAGCAAATTGGCGAAATTCTCATACTTCATAAAAAATTAAACTCTTCGCAGGTAAAAAAAGAAGTTCTGGAACTCTTGCGACTGGCGCAACTAAAGGATCCAGAGAAACGCTTGAAAGCATTTCCTCACGAACTTTCCGGAGGAGAACGACAGCGGGTCATGATTGCAATGGCCCTAGCTAATGAACCAGACATTCTCATTGCCGATGAGCCCACAACCGCTCTTGATGTCACCATTCAAGCGGAAATACTTGAACTCCTAAAACATCTTCAGAAAAAAATGGGGATGGCCATCCTTCTCATTACTCATGACCTAGGGGTGGTCCAAAAAATGGCCCATAGAGTGTGTGTTATGACCCAGGGTAAAATCGTTGAAATGGGATCAGTTAAAAATATCTTTGCCCATCCTAAACACGCCTACACAAAGCATCTGCTAACCTCTGAGCCAAAAGGTCAACCAGATCCTATTCAGCAGAACGCAAGCCAAATCCTCCAAACCGATCGTCTTCAAGTACTTTTCCCCATTAAGGCAGGAGTCTTTAAACATACAGTAGATAATGTTCGTGCCGTCGAAGACGCAAATGTGACGGTAAAAGCCGGAGAAACCCTGGGCATTGTCGGCGAAAGTGGCTCCGGGAAAACATCCCTAGCTATGGCCATTCTTAGATTAATCCACAGTACGGGCTCCATTGATTTTCGCGGAGAAAACATCCAAGGACTCTCCCGAAAAAAACTCCGTCCCCTGCGCGCAAACATGCAAATTGTGTTTCAGGATCCCTTTAGTTCCCTGAGTCCACGCATGTCCGTCTCACAAATTATCGGAGAGGGCCTTTCTGTACATAATATTGGAACGACTCAAAAGGATCGGCAAGACCTTATTTTGCAGGGGATAAAGGATGTAGGGCTCGATCTTGATTTACAGCATCGCTATCCCCATGAACTATCCGGAGGACAACGCCAGCGAATTGCCATTGCCCGCGCCCTCGTCCTCAATCCCCAACTCATCGTTTTAGACGAGCCAACTTCCGCCCTCGATCGCTCCGTACAAGCTCAAGTAATAGATCTACTCCGCAACCTGCAAAAACGCCATGCTCTCGCTTTTCTCTTCATCAGTCACGATCTAAAGGTTGTCCAGGCCATGAGCCATCGTGTCATGGTAATGAAACAGGGTGTCATAGTAGAGCAGGGCCCCACCGAACAAATTTTCAAAAAACCCAAAACCGCATATACCCAATCTCTAATGAAAGCAGCCTTTGACTTGGATGTTCAGTGATGTTTAGGCGCTGAGACTAGAGTGTTGTTGCCCCATTTATGAGGTAATGTGTTTGATGTTAAAATCCATTATCAGAGTATCGTAAAATAAGCTTGCCCAACTCTATGAGCTAGTGCTCCGTTATGTTTTCCACATAAAACGGCCTCATTCCAAGATAATTGCGGTAGTTATTGGCAAACATTAGGACTTGGGGTGGCGTTCCAACCCTCACAGGTCTTTTGTGAAAAGCGAGAAAAAGAGTAATGCGATATTTCTTCGATTCAGCGCTTCCTGTCTCTCTTTGGGATGGAATTTCTTTAACAATAAACCCTTGTTTTTGAAGCCAAGAAATAACTGTTTTAAAAGTGACGAATGTATCCAATTCTTCCGTCATTGTTTCCTGGTGCTTTCTCTTCGCATCCACTCGGGTAGCAAACTTTCCCCAGTTAAAAGCAGCTAAAAGTCTCGCGTATTTTGATACAGGAACTGGAATGGAACGGAGTTGAACAAGAGCTTTGCGGTGAACAATATAATCTCTTCTCGCATCTTTTCTAAGCTGAATATTTTCTGGATTTCTAATATTAAAGCGGTCGAGAGATTTATTTATTCCCGTAACCGTCAATTCCATTGTTTCTGCGATTATTTTCAAAGGATACCCTTTAATATATTGCTGATTCAGACGATATATTTCTTTTTGATCCCACTTTGCATTCTGTTTCATCACGACCCTTCCAAGTTTTGTGCTTTCGACTGTTAGGCCTCCTCAAGCATAAAATTACATTTTATGAATCCATTACGAGAGTTGAAAAACCATAAATACCAATTTGAGGAAGATTTGCTCAGCAAGAAAATCTCAAAACTTCAATAATATTGTCAATATAATTTTGATTTAGGGATTTTTTTTCATGTTGCATGAATATCACTTAAATTCATCCTGTTATTTTTACAATTAATTCAGATAGTTAAAAAAGCACCATTTGTATCGCTTCTGGCTCCTTATCCCTAAATCTCTTTAGAGTTTGGTGAGTTAGATTGATAGTTGACAACAAAACTACGGCATGTACAATTATCGGGTGAACGTGTAAAAAATGAATAACATTAGGGACAGGGTATACAATCAGCCTCGCGCCTATTTAGGGAAGAAAACACCAAGGAGAACTACAACGATGCAACACAATTATAAGTTTTTGAAACGAATCCTATTTACAATTGCAGCTTTCCTAGCTGTGACAGGTTTTGCCGTCGAGAACGGTAGCCTTGTAGTAGGGGCTGAAAAGGCAGAAGCCAAACAATCCAAAAAGGGTAAAACCAAAGGAGCCACTAAGGGTAAAACCAAAGGAACCACTAAGGGGCATACCAAAGGAACCACTAAGGGGCATACCAAAGGAACCACTAAGGGGCATACCAAAGGAACCACTAAGGGGCATACCAAAGGAACCACTAAGGGGCATACCAAAGGAACCACTA
>JABJFC010000061.1 GCA_018662925.1 Alphaproteobacteria bacterium
AAGACCAGAAAAACAGTTAAAATTGTGCCTTATGGATTGATCAGTGCAAAAAAATATCATTCTTATCCTTGCATCCTCCGTGAAACTTCCGCACTTTCATAATTTTGCAATTTGCTCCCATGCTAAATTTTATTGCATGTGAATGCTAGATTTTCTCAGATCATAGTTTGTTAGTTATTTGACTTGTTATCAAAACTCGTCCACAGAATCCTAAGGTTAGCTCTCAGATTTTTCTGACCCAATGCCTAGGAGGGCCATGAGTTGGTTCAAGTCTCCACCGCTTTGTACAACTTCTCCTAGAACTTCTTCCAGGCTCATATTTCCCCAGGTCACGGCACGTTTGATGAGGTAGGGTGCTGGGCTATGGGGTTCAAGTCGTAAAAGATGTTCAGCCAAGCGACTTAGAGTATCGTATATTTCTTGACGAGCTTCGGCAGTTGATTCAGCCGTTATCGCTTTTGCAACAGTAGTTGGAGCTTGAGGGGGCTTCTGTTCAATATTTGATGCGTCTTCTACTTCTGATAATTCTTCTAAGGAAATGGTATTAGCAGCAGCCTCGGTTGATTCTGTCGTTTCTACTGGCTCGAGTTCTGCATTTTTCTCCGTGAGAAACTGGGTCGCAGACTTTTGAATTGCCATGAGAGTCTTGCGAATTTGGAATAGAGAAATTTCTTGGGGGGCGCATTTTTCCGTTAGAAATGCCTCCAATTCAGAAATTATTTTAAGATTCTCAGAGACATCGCTCAGCAGGCTTTTGTAAAATCCTGGGACTGTTTTTGATATGCTATCGCTTAGAGCAGATAATATGGGCTTTCCCTCTGCTTCTAAGGTAGCCTTAAAGCTAGAATCTTCTGATTTCTGTATTTGCTGTTCGTACAGATTCGCTTGTGTCCACTCGTAAAAACAAAAGCCAGGGTGATGTCCTTCCTTTGGGGCCGAGATATAAACGGCACTATTGATGCACAAAGGCAATTTTTCATTTAACCACTCGAAGGGAGCAACTCTTAACTCTGCATCATTATTGGCTAATTTTGGATGAGCATCGTCCCAAAAATTTTGCGCAAGGGTATAGAGTAGTGAAATGCCTCTTTTCAGCCCTTTGAGTCCTTCCAAAACGAGCCAAGCTTCTGTAAGCCAAGCCGCTATCTGGAAATCCTTAGACTGTTTTTCAAGTGCTTCGCGGCATAATTCTTCAACCAGTTTAAAGTCAGCTTTTTTTGTGGGGGCTTCCCAAATGCCTTGTGGAAGTTCTTCGGCATCGGCACGTCTTGCTTCACGAATCCGATCATATGTACCCTCATATCTCAGAGAATCACCAGAAGGATTATGGCTTGCAATAGGATTCAAAAAAGAATCAACGTCCGTTTGAGTGGTATCAGAAGGTGATGTAGGCATTTTTTACCGCCTATGTCTTCTATCGGGTCTTTGGGCTTGTCTGTGATCTGACCTTTGGGCTTGTCTGCGATCTGACCTTTGTCCAGGGCCAAGCACGGGGGCTGCTGGCGGGAAGAATGGGACTTGAAGTCTTTCTCCTCCTTCCTTTTTAGAAGCATGAGGCGTAATTCGTACAAAGACTCTAGTATCCAGTACGGATGGCCGGTTCGGTTCAAAAGTTGAGATGGTGGGAATCACAAACATAAGCGTTTGAGGATCCCGGTCTCTATAGTTTTGAAGTTCTGATGCAGGTGCTTCTTGGGCCATGAGCAATCTTAAGAATGCCCAGTCACCATCATAATTGAAAACAGCTTCAGAGCCTTCAATAGATAGATGAGGTTGTTTTTGATCCGCTACCGGTGAGGAAGGACCTCTACTTGGCCACTTCAAAGAAAGAGACAAAGCAGAACCGAAACGCCAAGTTCCAGTTTTATCCTTTGATCTATTATCGATGACATCAGTCCCTACATTTAGTACCCAGTCTAAAATTTGACTTGCTCCAACTTCTCGTTGTCTATTTATCCGAAATTCTACATCAAACTTATATGCAGGCATGCTTCCAGGTTTATTGTCCTCTAAGAAAGGAGAGAAGAACTTGTTGACCGCCTCCATGGCTCGGAGGAATTGAATGGCTCGACTAGCTTCGGCACCCAAATGCTGATTTTTTTCAAGATATGAGAGGGCTTTTTTACCGAGTGCGTCATACATTCTAAAGAACTGTCGGATGTTTTCTGGCTCTGCATTGCCAGAACTCTTGTACGCTTGGGTTCCGACAAAGGGGAATCGACCAGCCAGGTTATCATTAAAAAATCCTTCTAAGGACTGGTAGGCCTTGGTTGATGAAGCTCCTGTTAGTTCCTTACACTTTCTCAAGATATTTATTTGAAGTTGGTTTTTTTGCTGGAGGAAAAAGTCACCAAGGGTATCCTCTTGCACGGCTTCATTGAGGCTTTGGAGGCAATTGTCTTCTGTCAGAGAATTCATCTCGTATAGAATGAAATTTTCTAAAACAAGAATGGAGTTTCCAGGTTTTTTCCTCTTGTAGTCGTTTACTTGCTGGATGATTTGTTCCCAGCGTGTAAGGAGAGGCAAATCTATAGGAGCAAGCTTAAATTCACCAGAATCAAGGAAGCTAACAAGTTCTCCCGCGTAGCTGGTTGCCAAGAAACTGGCTCGCTCTCGTTGGACTTCTAGATAACTTTTTAAGCCAGCTTTATCTCTTACGTCATAGGCTTGATAAGACATATTGGACTGCCCATCCCACCAACTAAAGTCCCCCAATTCGGGTGTATACAGTGCCTCAGAGTCCAGGAATTGGTCAATGGTATCCAAAAGAGAATACATTTGTACGGTGACCAGATCTCTGACCTTAATATAAGTAAGAGGAATGTCTTGCTTGCGTAAGAGACCGAGTAACTCAGTAAAGGTAGATAGAACTTTTTTCGCATTGAAGGTTTGGGTGCGCATGGAATCTTCGAGGGCACTCCCTGAAAATGAAGCTGGTGCATCAATAAAAGATTGGGAATTTGCAATTATATTTTCCACACTCTTTCTGGTTTCTTGAAGTCCCAGAAGTCGGAGAACTTCTTGTAGATCAGAAGGGTATGTAGGAAGTTGATCAATTGTAAAACTTTCGAATGTTGTAACCGTTTGAACGGCCTTTTTTAGAAGCTTGTCATTCCAAAATAAGAGTTTTCCAGGGGGAATTTCTATTTGCATTTTGGATTCTGTCAGAACAGGCTTCATAAAGGCCTCTTTCATGAACTGACTTAGGTCGCTTTGCAACTGCACAAGTCCTTTTGACGGAGAAGCAACGAGATCACCCTTTTGGACCTGAAAAATATTCCCAGTAGTATCTGTAGAATAATTTGCTAATATTGACTTTAGTCTATCAAAACCTTTCTGAGCTTGGCTTGACAACTGATTGGCAAGATTATTCCCCAGCAGCTTTGATGAGGCGACATTTAGCATCATAACATCATAAGGATCACCTGGATCAAATGCTCTCTTTCCAATCCAGTTGAGTGAGGAGTCACTCATGAGCGCTACTGAAATATTAATCTGTTGCATGATGTTCTTTAGATCATCACTCGTTACAGCATCACCACCTTGTACACTTAGTTCCGCAACGAGTCTGACCAGTTGCTTATAACTGGCATTTTCTCCAAATATAGTTTTAAGGAACTCGAAATAAAGGAGTCGCATCCTGTTTTGCGCAGAGAGGCCATATTGTGAGAAGTCTATGTCTTTCTTTTTTGCTTTATCCAAGGCCTTTTCATAAAGGGTTGAGTTCTGATAAAAATTTTTCGGAAGTTTATAAGCAAAAGCGAATTTTATAAGAGAGGCCAGGTCATCCATCGTAGCTCCCTTTCCGATACTCTCATACTTTTTGACATTTGTTTCAAGCTGAGTGATGGATTCGACATATCCTTGAAGAATTAAGTACTCCGGAGTATTTAGGGGCGCGTCATAGGTAACAAACTTAACACCTGCACCTGTATAGGGGAGAGGCTCTTTCGTAATCTGTTCGGCTTTGCGATTCAATTCAAGGAACAAAGATCTGAGAATAATGTCATCAAAAGCAATCGTAATGGAATCCCTTATATCTTGTGACAAAGAGCTAAACCATGAAGCCGGGATGAAGATAGACGCAAAACTCGTTTGCTGTAAATTTGTCATGAAGGACAATAGAGTCTTTGTTTGTTGCGCAAAGAACTGCGTGCTGAAGAGAGCCGATTTTTGTTTAAGGCTTGCCTGAGACATAATGTCGAGTGAGAAAACTATTTGCCTTAGAATGGGCTCAACTTGGTTTTTACTAGACGAAATGAAATTGTATGCGTTCCACATTCCCAAACCGCAGACAACTGTAAGAGCGAGCATAGTCGTGCGAATTACATTTATGGATCGACTTGACGCAATAAGCCGTTTCACTCCGGGTCGTGCTAATGAATATTCAGGAAAGATCTTATTTTGAATGAGATCTTTTACATAGGTGATAATCCTAGGACCGACGAGATCATAGGATGCAATAGTTTGCGATGGGGCATTCAGTGCAGCAGTTTTTGGCGGAGCAGTTGCTTCGGTCTGCGTGCCGGTATCAGCTGTTTGATTTTTAGATTCAGATGAAGCTTCGGCTAAGGCCGTTGGATCTGATGGTGTTGAAGTCGAATCATCACGATCAGAGATATCCCCGCAAAAGTATATTCCTCTAAAGAAGAAGGCATCATGATATCCAACCTTTCTAAAAAGCGTATCAAAATAAATTTCTAGGGCTGGCCGGAGTGTTTTAACTTCATCTGGGAAAAGAGTAAGGCCATCTCTCAAGTCTGATTCAATATTTTCGGAAAAAACTTCCAGTTGGTCAGTTGCAAGAGAGTCATCCAAATAGCTGTAAATATCATCCATCCACCTCGGAGAATAAGCATGATCAAGTGGATAGGTAGAAGACCAACCAAACATTTCGTTTCTAAGTTCTTCGGGCAAGGATTTTGTAAATGATTTGAATCCATACAATTTATCGCATTTTGTAATAACGACATAGACGGGGACATTGAGACTGAGGCGCTTTTCAATCATGGCAAGTTTTTCATAGACATATTGCGCGCGTTCAATGAGGGTCTCACGAGAGGCTCGAGTAGATCCAACGAGTTCATCACATGGAATCGTGAGAATGACACCGTCGAGAGGGCGTCGAACTCTAAAGTGCGACAGAAGCGTCAAAAAGCGTTTCCAAAGTTTTGTGTTGGAATCTACTGACTTCTCTTTTATGAGGATATTTCCCTCTAAATCAATGACTGTGCCGTGCTGGAAGAACCACCAATTGCATCCAGGGTTTTCATTGGTAGGGGCAAGAATTGGCTCTCCTAAGGGCTGGGCCATTCTGGTGTTTTCGATAAATGTAGATTTACCCGAATTTTCGCTTCCCAAGAGGACAAACCATGGCACCTTGTACCGGGCGTTGGATCCTCCAATATACTCATTCATAAGCTGTACGGCCTTCAAGAAGGTTCTGGCCATGGGACCTATTGGGGCGTAGCCAAAGAAGGCTAGGAATTCTGCCCAGCGATCTTTCTTGCGTTGCAATACTGATTTCTTTGAGTCATCTTTTTGAGCTTCAGCTGGAGTCTCTGGTTTTTTTAGAGGGATAACCTTTGCTTTTTTCCGAAGCCGTCTTTTGCGGACAAGTTTAAGGCCGGCCCGAAAGAAAATAATCGTTGCTGCCAAAAGCCCTAAGGACATTAAAATGACAAAAAGCGTTGCCGATGACAAAAAGGGTGCAAAGTTTACAAGATAGTCTTGAAGGGATTGAACAAAATTGAACATTTGGATTACACCTTCCCAGCCGCAGATATTATTTTATCTGCGATTGCAAATAGCCCACTAATTGCGACTCTCCAAATAACGTAAGAGGCAACAGTAAGTACCATTACGAGCATACCCAAAAGAATCATCCAGAATCGAGGATTGGGCAGTTTTTTAGGGATGCTTTCATCCAAAGTATGAGAATAGGCCTCAGGAAAAAGACGTCGCTTTCCTGCAAAGAGTTGAGGCCTTCTGCGTGTAATGAAGAGGAACAGCCTTTGCTTATAATCATCCAAGGTCTTTTTAGCATCGAGGCCGCGATATTTCCCCTGGAATCCTAGGGCGAGTGAAAAATAATAAACGGTTGCAATGTCTACATTTGCAGGATCTCGTAAATCAAGAAATTCATCGAGTTTGTCAAAAAACTGATCTCCCGCTACGTGGGAGCTAAAAAGTTTAGATTCTACTAAGTAGTCGTCCCAAGAGTCCTTGCCGCTCCAGTTGGTATTGAGAAAAACTTCGTCTGCTAGAGCAGCCATCACATACTGCGCTTCTTCATAATATGCTGATGCAAAATCTCCGCCTTGTCGAGAAGTCATGAGAGCTTGATTTTCTAAGTAGCTAACGAGGCGTTGAGAGATGGCGAGAATAAGAGCTTTCTCGTCCTCTTCTCCTTCATATTTTTTCCTTATTGCAAGAGGAAGGGTATTATTAATGGCCCAGCTCTTCATCTTTACGACTTCAGCGTAAAATTGCTTAAAATCTTCTAAAATAAATGACTTTACTTCCTCACTCGTAAACATATTCAAAATCTTTTTGTATTCCTAGGGTGGAAACCACTTTAGCTCTTTTTCTGAACATACAACACAATCTCAGAAGGACGATTTTCCTCTGTATCTGAAAGATTAAAAACAAATAATTTTTCATCTGGATTGATGAAGGCGCTGTCCTTCTTTACTTTAACCAGAACGACTCCTTTGGGAGCTACAAGTTGCATCTCTTCATCTGCTTCAATAAGACTTCTTTCTGTTCCAAGGATGCGCTTGTCTCTAACAGATTTTACGTAAGTCTCTGAAGCAATAACAGCCTCATTCAGCCAATCCACTACATCTTTTGTCACCATGTCTAGAGATTGACGAATGCCAATGATGAAGTAGTCTTCACTTACCCAGTCAGGCTGCAACTGTAAGTTGAACTGATCCTTTTCAAGGGCGAAAGGAATGACAGTGTAATTCTCTTGAATAAGAGCAATCATGCGATCGATGAAAGTGATCACCTGGTTGAATGTGAAGTGGAGGTCATTGTGATTATAGGCGGCAAAGATAGGAGGCACTTGCCCCTTTCTAAGGGTGCCCAATTCACCTGCCAGTTGACACAAAGCTACGTAGAGAACGTAAGGATGTGTTTTATTGGTAAGGAGTAGTGCTTCTAAGGGGGGCACCGCACGTGTAATCGTTGTCAGAATAGAATTAAACTCTTGGATGACAGCTGCTTCTTCCACAATCTGAAGTGAAGAGACTTTTTCCGAAAGGAAAGCCGCTTTTTCGCGCAGTTGTTTCAGAATGGGCGATATGATTTGCCCAAGAGTAGACTCTTGTTCTAGGTAGAGGCGTGGTGCAATAAATGGCGTCAGAGTAAAGGCATCATCCTTGTATTGTGCTTGTACCAGTGGGATAGAAACATACCTTGGAGGCAGTGCTTCATTGGAGGGAACAAGAGACAAAATTGGTTTTAACTCTGGTATAGAAACAGCTCCTTCCCCCGTCTCGTCATTTATGGAGGGCTTTCCTTCAACGGAATGATAGCGTGGAAAATCGCCTGAAACATTTGCTTCATTGGGACGATAAGCAGGCACAGCTAAATATATGGTGAGAGGTTTTTCAACCATTTGGTCAGAGATAGCCTTAAGGTCTAACTCGAGAGCAGTTTCAGAAGTTCCTGTTGAAGAAATTACGAGGCCGTCTGGTAGAATAGCATCAATTTCAAGTATACGGAATTTTCCGCTTACAAGAAGCGCTTCATCGTACTTAAATCCTGTGACGCCCCAATAAAAGGGAGACATATAATTGAGATAATAGCTACTCTCTAACCTCCAACACCGTGTCAGATGCTGAAAATGTTGAGGCGTTAATAGAGCTCCCTCGGCCCATTGAACTGGGTTGATAGTTGCCCCCCCCATACGCTCTCCTCACTTTTTATTTATATACACCTAAATGCTACACGAAAGCACTGCCACTGAGAAGGGGCTAACGACATGTTTCCTAAAGAAACTTTATGGATTTTCACAGGCAAAAGCCTCCCAAAACAGGAAATCTAAAAAAAAACCTTAAAAATCAATAAGTTATATTTATAAAGGTTGCGTGGGTTTTTTCTAAGGTTTTACGCGGGAATTCTGTTAGCCCTACGTAATTTTCATTTTTTATCAACGAATGGTATTTTCAGAAAATGAGTATCAAGAACATGTTGATTCATAGTACATGCTATTCTTAAATATAGAAATTAAGTCTGATTTGTTCTTGTATTGAGTTTTTGTTTTAATATTATTTACGTAATATTCAATCGTTCTTGTTGAAAGTCCTAAATGATTTGCAATTTCTTTTGTCGATAAGCCATTGGAGATACTTTCTAAGCATTCAGTTTCTCTGCGTGTTAAGGAAGTGAAGCCTTTTTTGCCGGTTACAATAATTTTTTTTGTATTTGTTAAGGCTTCGAATTGTTTTAATTTTTCCGCATTAACATTGGAAAAATAGGCGGAATTACTTGTATCTAAATGGATCATTTTATTCACATTATTGGGTTCTAAAATATCCTTTGCCTTGTCTTGGAAATAGACCGCAAACATCTTTAGATACTTACTTTGATTTAGGTAGAGATCTAAAATTTCCGTTTTATTTCGCGTGGTTCCAAAAGCATATCCTTCAATGAAATGTTTGTGCCGCTTATATATACTGAACGTATTCCATATATCATGATCAAATAAGGCATTGCAGTGAGCTCCTTTAGGATCTCCCATGGCGATAATGGTTTTAGATTCATTTAACTTAAGATTGTCTCTCAAATGTTGGAACATGTCGTGTTCGTTATAAAATCTTTTTTCATAGAACACACGTTCCCAGGCATCATTAGTTGCAAGGCGCAGCATATGCCCATCGTTTGTAATTTTGATATGCGCAAAAGCCGTGAGGCCAAACGTTTCAAAAAGAGGGCGACAAAGTTCAGTTAATACGGGAACTTGCGCAAGATTGTAGTCAAATGCAGGTTTATTATCGAAGCTCACTCCCATATCCCCCGGAATAACAAGCTTAAAAGATTTTTGTTACATTTGGGAAAACATCATATGTTACTGAAATTAAAATGCAAGTATCTAAGTTAGAAATGGTTTTTTAATCGTCAGAACCGTTTTGAGAAGGATGGAGTGCAACTTCTTCCAGTGAAAAGTTGTCTCTAGCCAACGTTATGAGAACACTTTTTTCTTTTCCCAGTCGAATGCGGTGATCCCCGGGCGTTCCATAGTTAGCAAAGAAAATAGCTCCCATGGGAAGAGGCTTCATATGAATAAGAGTGCGTGGAACAAGTTGTCCAGGAATAATTTCCCACTCTTGGGCGTGGAGTTCTCCTGGATAATCTCTCATCAGTTGTTCTTTTTGTTTGAAATACTTCGATGCGGAAAGAGCCAAAATATGTCCAATTAAATCCTTATTGTAGATAATGACTAAGTCCATAGCCACCGCAGAATTTTGATTGGCGTTGGTGTCTACCTTAATGTTAACTACCTTAAGAAAAACTTCCGGCTTAGGTTTCGGGGCCCCTCCGCAAGCAACCAGTAGCCCTAAGCACAAGCTTAAGGCAGAGAGTCGAAGGAAGAGCGTCTTTTTGGGTAAGCTTTGAAATAGATTCATATTGTCTTAATTAGGATCATCAAGTTGTTCTGGGTTTAAGATAACAATTGGAATATTTTGTGTTCCCATTTTCTTAGAAACTTCTTGAGCAGCTTTTTTTGCTTCGTGGGAGGCGCTATAGGTCCCCAGAGTCACATAAAACAGGATTCTTCCGGTTTGATCTTTTCCGCGCCGGATCACAGGACTGTGTCCTTTGTTTCGGTACTCCCTTGCCAGTTTATGGGCGTATTCCTCTTGTTTAAAGGCCCCGAGCTGTAATGCATAGTGAGCCTTCTCAGGCGTTTTAGCCACAGGTGCTTTATGGGGAGTGTCCTTGTGGGATTCTGGAATATTTACAGGTTTGTGCACCGTTTCTGGAAGTTTAATATGGTATTTAGTCCTAGGAGCTTCCTGCTTTTCATGGATCGTAATGCGTTCTTTAATGTTAACATTTGGGCCGTACTCCTGGATAAGCTCTGATGCATTCCCTGGTTTTGACCAAAACCATTCGCCGGTTTGTTCAACGGATGTCCTAAAAGCAGCGTGGTAGGCAACAAGGCTTAGGGCAGTAAGAAATCCTCCTACAAAGAATAAAACGCCCAAAAGGCACAAGCTGAAAGCAAACCCTAGGAGGGGGCGCTGGCCGAGAGAAAGGACATATTGTTGCTCATCGATCTCTTCTTCAAATTCTTCCTGGGCGAATTCTGTTTTCAATCGCGGGTCTGAAGATTTTTGGGTCTTTTTATCATTTGTGAGGAACTGAGGAACAGGATCCACTTTTTCTCGCCAATGGGGCGATTCTTTCTGAGAAGAAGCTTTCGGTGCTTCTTTTTTCGGGGCATGCTGCTCACCAGCAGTAGACCCAGCGGGAGGAGGCGTTGGTTTATCTTGATCCATAAATTCGCATACTTATCTTTCTTATCTTTGATTTACAGTATCATATACATGGTTGGCTCACAATATCCATTTCTAGGTTCCTGGCCGTTATACGTATCGTTATCAAATATTGTTCTATGAGTTTTTCTAATCTTACCTATAGTATTTCCACATTAAAAGCGATCGGGATTTCGATCATGATGACGCCAGCATAGTCGCAAATAAGCATACATCCTTGTACGAGGGCCGGAAGGCCTCCCAAAAGAACATTGATGGCGCCAGGAATCCAGGGAGAGGTCGTAATAGGTGTACAGGGCATGGGGATCAGGACGCCAAAGGCAGCAGCTGTAGCAGAGGCCACTTCGGGATTGGCCATGCTGATACACATGGAATAGGGTTCCACTTCGGCAAAGGGAATGCAGTTACCGATATTGGCGGCTGGCAAAAAATCTGCAATGGTCAGGGAAATGGGCATAACCACGAGAGCCATAGGTGTGACGCCCATGATACACTGACAAATGGACCCTTCTACAACAAGTGGTGGCATTTTATTCTCACTCTATTCTCCCTATGGCGACGTTTTATCCGGTTTTCCCTTTTGGGTGAACTTTTCTGGAGGACCAGTCAGCTTGCCATCTTTAAAGTACGAAATTTGTTGAGGCAGCCCATTTTCAAAATAGTGAACTTTTTTGCCTTCCAGCTTGTTATCAATATAATTTGAAACTTCCATAAGGGCCCCATTTGGATAGAATACCTTCGTCTCTCCATTGAGCATATTGTTCTTGTAGTGGGCCGTGCGGATAACATGTCCAAGTTTATCAAAAAAGTTAAAGCCTCCGTTTAGCTTTCCATCTTCGTATAAAGCCTCAGAACGGACTTTTCCACCAACATCAAAATAGGTGGTGATGCCGTTTTGTTTGCCATCTTTGAAGATGTTTTTTACAAGTATTTCACCATTTTTATAGAATTCACAGGGGCCGTTCAGTTTTCCCGCTACATACTGGAGCTTCTGAGCAATAAGTCCACTTTTGTCATAGTTAACGACTTCACCCTCGAGGATGCCATCCTTGTATGTAAGGGTCTGGACCAAAGCGCCCTCTCGATAGACTTCAGCAACACCATTGGGTTTACCATTTTTAATGGGGAGCTGTTGAATAACATGTCCGTGACGATCCTTTAATTCTCGAATCCCGTCAGGCAAAGGCTTTTTGCTGTAATTTGGCCTTTTTCTTTTCGGTTTTTCAGGAGAGGCCTCGTCGGACTTCGTTGGGGCATCTGTTTTCTCATTGTGGTCTGCCTTTTGCTCGTCAGCCTCTTTATTGTCTTGGGAAGAGGGTGTCTCAGAGGCATCCTTTTGTGCTGATTCCTCAGGCGAGTCTGATTCCTCAGGTTTCGTAGAAGTTTCGGGGGAGTCTGTCTTTTTGGAAGTCTCTGTTTCTTCTTCAGGTTTTGCAGAGGCGCCCTCTGATTGTGGGGGGTGTTCCTCAGTCTTTGCAGAGGTGGCGTCTGGATCTGTGAGAGTTTTCTGTTCTGTGTGTTCTGATTTTACTTCAGTGGGCTGTTCAGTCTTTTCGACAAGCGGTGGGTTATTGGCTTCTGACATTTTCGTTAACCACTAGTTTTGGTCCATCATAGGTTTCTGGCCGTGATTTTACTTGGAGGATATCCAATTTGGTCAGGTGCCACAGAAAAGCATCCTCAACACGCAAGGAATACCCTTCATAGTTGAGAGAGTAACAGAAAAACCTGTATTTAGGGAAGAGTGATTCCAATAGGCGGAGAACACGTGGCCCGGCCCAAGTTCCAATATGTCCCATGACTTCTCTTGAGAGACTCTTACCGTCTTCTTCGTTATATCCTCCTCGGTACTGAGAAGGGTGCAAAAGCAAGTTCGTCGATGGCAATAGAGGGGCGAGTTTCTCTAGGGAAGATAATGCAAACGCCACGGGGGGCATGGACATTCTAAATAATGAAGCCTTTACCAGGTTTTGAATCCCTTCTGCCAATTTTTCCACCGGAAGAGCCGTTGTTTTCCCGTTTTCAGAGAATCCTGGAAGTCCTTCTGGGTCTATGAGACAAATGATGCCAGAGGCCTTGGAAAGCAATTTTCCATAGCGCTTTCTTTTGGTTTTATCCAAAAATTCCTTTTCAGAAAGTTTCAGGAAAGACACGGAGAGCGGCTTTTGGTCGGGATTCGATGTGGCTATTTCATAAAGCGATGGGTGCTCGGGGCATGGTCCTGCTTCAGTTTCTTTTATTTGAATGCCTAGATCTAGTCCAAGGCCTTCCTGGAGTCTAAAAATGAGAGACTCTTCAAAGGCTTTTTTAGTATCGCCAATGATAACGAAGGTGCGTGATGGGGTTTGTTGAATATTTTTTGGAATGTGGGAATGGCACTGAGGACAGGCCCATTGTTCTGTGTTCTGGGAACAGACAGAGCAAATCACATTCGACCGGGGAAAGAATAAACGGAGGAATCTGTCTAAATAATTCTTAATACCCGTTCCGGAACAGGGAGTTTGCAGTTTCCCTAACTTGGGCGGATTGGCACAATTATAGAAGTTTCCTAAGACTGAATCAGGAATCGGGGGACAAGGTTTAGAAACACATCGGAAAGGGGCAGAGCCTAATAAAAATTTTGAGAGGCAAAAAGGACAGCGGACCCGATGGAGGAGGCGGTCCATTTTTGGGCCAACTTTAGCGTAGCATTCAGTAAGGCGGCAACGTAGGTCTTTATACATATTTCAAATGGATCTTTTCATAGTCTTTAGGTTTTTTAAACAGGAATCCAATGTGGTACTCGTCCGTTAGCCAGTCCGGATAAGGGATTTGTATCGTCAAACTTCGTTCCTTTTCAAGAGATAAATTCTCTAACGCATCGATTTGCAAGGACTCTGAGTCTTTTGCAACAGGCGGATGCCCAAAAGAGGCGACCAGTTCCATGGCCGGCAGTTTTAAGTCTTGGGAGGCTCTAAGAGTGACTTGAATGGACTCTCTCAGAGGATCTCCAGATTTGTTCTTTCTTTTCAGAGGGAAAAGCCTATTGCGAGATAATTTGGGGCGCGTAATCGTATACTTTACCAAGGGGACTGCCGTTGCGTTGTGCAGGGTAAGGGGTTTCCCGTAAGGGACATACTTTCCACACACGCGTTTCGTGGGCCAGATACTGACAAAGGCCCGTTTTTTGACATATCCAAAGGGAACGAAGGCGCCTTTGAGAGCATTGTATTGAGAGCGTTTTAACTGAACCCATTCCACATCACTAGCGGTTCCTTGTTCAAACTGTGAGGTTTTTTTTGGAAAGCATTCATGGTGGGCGGCGACAAGGCATCCATCAGGGGGAGAGTCTCCCCAGTGCCAACGTATTTTGAGATAGGCCCCTTCCCAAAGGAGGCTATTGGGTGCCAGAAAAAAGGGCGATTCTAATTTCAGTTGGTTTTGAAACACTTTTTGAATCTTTGGCGCAAACCCATCTCTTTGGGCCTGGATTCCAAAAGCGTCTTCATTCCAGCTTGCCGGAATATCCTTTAAGTTTCCTTTTACAAGAGTTCCGTATTGCTGAGAAAGCTCTCTCGTTTGATGGAGTTGGGGCAGGATTTCCTGAAAGGCGGGGTGCTTTTCAAGGATGTCTTTGTCCCATAAGGCTATGATGGCCTGAAAGTCTATGGGAGTGCCAGCTAGAGCCGTGGTCATTTTTTCCAATAAATCCAAATGATGGCGGGCTTGCTTTGCTATTTGGCGTGGGGTTTTGCCTCGTTTTCCTTTTTCATCGGCCAACTTTGAAGTGGAGAACGCAGGATTAGAGGCCCATATTTGAAGGACTTTCTTATCATTGTAGGGTTCATAACGGACACACTTTTCAAACTCTTCAAAAATATCATGGTGGGCTTTGGCTTGGGCAACCCGATCGTGAGCTAGCTTTGATGACAGAGATTGAGGAGAGTCGTTTGATAGGCTGGCTGTCCGGCGATGATCATTCCAGAGACGGAGGATTTGTCGATCGTCTTGATCCAAAGAGGCGCGTTCAAATCGCTTCTTGATCAAGAAGGGGTCGTTGCGAGCACCTGGAGGCGGGGGGAAAATATCGATGCCAAGTTTTTCTTCCCGTAGGCACCAGGGGCAAGTCTCGGTGTGGTGGGCGTAAAAATGACCGGCATTTTTATCACAAAGTTTAAGTTGTGTGAGGGATTGTTCTAATAATTTTCCCCACATTTTCGCACTTGGTCGTTGGGAAGGATCTTTGTGTCCCGTGTCAAAGGCGAGGCGAAAGGCTTCTTGGAGGGGCTTGCTGACAGTTGTAAGGGGAATACTCAAAGGTCCTTCAGAAAGGGGGCTTTTGGGGGTATGGGGCCAATGTCCCTCTTGGATAAGTTGATCTACGGGTGGTGGAGCGCTTTTCCCACGCCAGACCCCACTAAAAGGGTGGGATCCAAACAACAAAAAGTGAATTAAAACAGCGAGTCCAAATCGATCATGGAGCTCAGATCTTTGGCATTTGGAGAGATCTTTGCCAATGAGTTCAGGGGGCGTGAATCCTTCTGATCCAACCGGGCATAAAAAGACATCATTACCATGGGGGAATTGAAAAGAGTCTGTATCAATTGCTGAAACAAGTGATTGATTTGTAACGAGAAAATTCTCAGGCTTTAGATCGCCTACCACATAAGATTTTTCGTGGAGGGCATTTAGGATCCATGCCAAATTTAGGGCCGCCGTATGGAGATAATACCAGTTAAAGCCAGCCGCTACTTTTCGGCGACGTTTGGGATTATAAATATTATTAAGGGTGTGGGCCTTGCGGATACGGGGCATCAGAAATCCGACGACTTCGCCATGGGCTGTTAGCAACAGGTCTTGTGGCCAGACGATGGATTTATGGCCCCGCTTTTCGGTCGGATCCAGGGGAGGATTCTGGAGCATCTCCTTAAGTTTTTGCGCTTTTTCAATGGAGGGGGTGTGATATATTTTGGCAAGAAGTGAGGGATCTTCCGTTCGCCAGATGGTGCCTTCTCCGCTGGAGGCTATTTCCCGTAGAAGCGAGAATGGAATGCCCGTCGATCTGTATAATTTTTCGGTTCTATTTTTTCGAGCCAGATTTTCCAACGAGAGTCTTTCTATACCTTGCTAGAGTGGTTGACACTCTGCCTTTGCTTTGCGGGCGAGGAGCGATTGTTTTGAGTTATTTGGCCGCCAATCAAAAGAGTACGGTCATCGGAAGAACGACTTTTTAGACGGGGGGTTCTTAAAAAACGACTCATATCCTTTTCCAATTGATAAGGAGAAATATTGGACCTTACATGTTCTTCTAAAGGTTTAAAGAATCCAGATGAGGCTGTCCAGTCCTCAGAGGAACTGTTTTGCAGATCTATCTGTGGCGCGTGTAGGGCAACGGACTCTAATCCATCCGTTGAGAGGGCCACAAAGTCCCATGGTTCGGGAAGGCAAATAGTATTCATATTTTCCAGAGCGTTTTCCTCAGTGATAAAGCACGTCTCGTTAATATGGACACCTTTGTGAGGCGGAAACAATATCGAGTATTTCGCTGAATTTTGTCGACCAACAATAAATCCATCTCCTATTTGGAACGCGTGGAGAGAGAATGGGGTGGCCATGACGCCAAGTAAAGTGGTTGCAAAATCTTGCAAGGGTCTCTTGGTTTTCGAGGCGTAAGCGTGGATAGCGCTTTGGACATTCGCCAGACCAGCAGAGAAACAGGCGGTAGTTTCCGTTGGATTTAGCTTAACTTGGGAGACTTTTTTCAGATGAGCAAGAAAGGTACGGACGGCTATCTGAGCACCTATATGTGAGTGTGAGGCGGATCCTGCGCCATCTGCGACGACTCCTATGAGGACTTTGCCGTCATTTGAGGTCATGATTTGCCCATAGTCTTGGCAAGGCCTGTTCAATTTCTTGTTATGATGGCCGCGGCAAGAGGCGATACCGGCTTTCCAATACATGATCTGCGGTTAGGCTGCAGATTGGGCCCAGCCACTGACGGGCGGCAGGGCGAGCATGCCCGAACCGACGCGGCTGGTGGAAACCCGTTGGACCGAAGCAGACAACCATTGGAAGAGTTGTTTGAATTGGAGGTCTTGGAGGGCCAAAGGGGGGCGATGGGCCGGGGCCATTTGGGTCAATATGTCCAGATCGGCTCCCTCAACGGCCACAATAAAGAAATTGAGGCCCTGATCTTCTTCGGCTTGGCAGAGCTTTCGGGAAGCCGTCTGCCAGCGCTCTCCATCGGTGGGAGCGCCATCGGTGATGAGAATAACCCAGGGACGATAATAGGGGATTCCTTGGGCTTTATAGACTGTTTTACGGGCCTCCAGCGTTTCAAGCCCCAGATCCAGAGCATGGCCGATGGGCGTATGACCTTGGGCTGTTAATTTGGGGGCGGTAAAGTCATCCATGGTTTTAAAGCCCTGTAAGAGGGTGGCGTCAGTGCCACCAAAGGTAATAATGGCTGTTTCCACCCGTAAAGAGGCCAAGGGATCCCGTTCCACCTCGTACTTAAACGTGGCCAAGCCAGCATTTAAAGCCTCCATAGGGGCCCCTTCCATGGATTCAGAAGTATCCAGGATCAACACCACGGGACAGCGATTCTCGGGATTTTCAACAAATTCAACATGATCCAGACTCATTCGACGTTCCTCATACTTTATTGGCCTCACAGTTTACCGGTCCAATATCTCGTAAGCAATCACATTGAGCGCTCATGCTACGCTATTTAGCACTATTTATGTGGGAAAATATCAGTTTTTTCCATATCACCCAATTAAACTTTATAGGGCATCTTATCACGATGTACACTAAGATTTATGGGACCAAAGCTATCTGTTATCAGATGCTTTTGGTGTCTGGGTGATGAAAACGCCCTTACGGGATGTAAAAGCACACCCCGGCTCTTTTAAGAAATGATCGCAAAATGATAGCAAGTTTTGCTTATGGCAAATTATCATAGTAGGTTAATTCATCCTCAAGATCTTCCTTTTCTCGTTGGTTAGCGATGAGGGCATACTGGTCTAGAAAAGCCTTTCTTACATTTGCAGCCTGAGTGGTCATTGATATAGCTGCGGCAAATCTTCTCCTCGCCATGTTTTGGTTGTGTAAGCCGTAGAGGTGATTAGCAGCCTGTGGAAGAGACGGGTTTTGGTTATGTGCTAGCCCTACCATTACATTTTGCATATGAGTGAAAGCTTTGTCACTTTCGTTTCCACCAGCTAGACCTCTAATATGCCCCTTAGCATTTGTCGCCCGCCCATGAGCTAGCTCTTGTTGATGGAGTTGATCTGTCTTCATTCCCGCATGGCGAAATATTGGAGTGGGTCCAGCTTTAACCACTTTCTGCGATTGGTCTCGACGCTTCTGTCCATGGGGTTTATGTGTTTTAGGAGATTTAAGGACATGAGCCACCGCTTCTGGTGAAAAATTAGGCCCAAGCACAACACCAGTCCCATAGACTTTAACATCTCTGGAGTTATCTAAGACTTGTCCACCGGACTTTTTAGAGAAGTGTTTAGCCAAATCATCCCGCTCTTCTTGCGTTCCATCTATTATATAAGCTTCAGTGTACTTGTCTTCCTCATCTGCAAGCAATTCCTCAGCTTTTGCCATAGAGGCAGGGTCTTTGTGGGTACCTGATCCACCAAAATCCTTAGTTGGATCAACGAACAGCACCGAATCTAATTTCTCAATAACAGTATCGCTATTTTTGGCCAACGCAAAATGAGCCGTTGTGGACAAGAGCCCAGCAACCAAAGCAATGGATAAAACAGATTTGCACCTCATGAATCTTCTCCCCTTAAAACAATTATTCTTTATTATACTACTACATTGTAACAGATAAATATTTATGACAGAAGATAAATATTAAGGAGTTAGTTTTTAGCTATGTGGGACTTGTTTTATCTGAGCTATACACGACATAAAGTTCACTTGCGACAGAATGGAAGCAAACCAATATGGTCGTTAGTATGCCAATATGGTTATTGAACTATGAGTTCCATGGTTATTGAACTTTGAGTTCCTATACTGTCCCTACACTAAGAAAAATAGCCCTGAAAATTATCAGTGAACCGCGTTAAGTTCATCAATCATTCCATTGTACTGATCTTGTGCCCACAGATCAGGGTCTTGAACTTTGAGATATTCGAGGGTATTTAGATGCTGTTGTCGTAGTGCGGCTACCCGTTGCTTCTGCTCAAGGGTTCCAGTTTGGTTGATTAATTGTGACGACCAAATCAAGTGGCGATTCATTAAATTTGCTTGATGTATTTTGTTATTAAGATGCTCATCAACTGCTAAATTATGGCCCGATGGATGGTTGCGATCTTTATTTGGTCCCCACTCATCTCGTAAGTATCGAGTGGCTTTAGAAAGGCTACCTTCTGCCGGATGGAGAGCTCCCGGACCTCCTTCTGATATGAAACCATTTATGCCCGCTGGTTGTGTAATTTGATGATTGAACCAGGCTTTTGTGCCTATGAGTGGTTCATGAATCTGCGCAAGTTGGTTGACTGGTTGTATGAGCTGGTACGCCATGGCAGCATTTTCTCTATCTACATTCCGCTGAACCAAGCCATCATAGTCTACTTTACGTGCCTTCTCAGCCACTTTCGTCGATTGGTCTCGACGCTTCTGTCCATGGGGTTTATGTGTTTTAGCAGACTTAAGGACATGAGCCACCGCTTCTGGTGAAATACCAGGTTTAAGAATGGCGCCAGC
>JABJFC010000062.1 GCA_018662925.1 Alphaproteobacteria bacterium
ACGTAGACAGGACAAGTGTATCTAAAATCTGCCTTTTTGGACCATTTAAGGTTCAAAAAGGAATAATATCCCACGAATTTACTCTTTTAGTGCTGCAAAAACTGCTTAATCTTCTGGCTTTGATTTATTCAGACGTCTCTACTAAGTACCATTTTTGTAGTATAGGTGAGATAGAACTAATGAGAAAAAACGGAATCCCAATAGAGAATAATAATACTGATAACAAATTTAAAACTGGATACTGGCTTCCCACAAACTGCATCCATCCCGTATAAAGACTAATTGGAAATAAAAATAGGGATGCAAGAAATAAGGCAATATAAATTGATATGAATTTTTTCATACCAATTCTGTTGAGAGACCAATGTGCAAAAATATATCCCAATAAAAGCATAAATTGATAAAAGAAGGTGCACGTTGTCCATATGGAAGAACCTCCACCAAAGCCAGGTAATATGGCTTTTCCAAAAATCATTTCCATAGAAAACAAGAGAAATGCGCTTAGAAATGAAGCGAATATAAATAGACCCATCTTTAAGTTCATAGATTTTTCCTTAGAAAGTTTCTACCCCAAGGGAATTTAATTTCTTTTCCCAATAACCACAGTGGAATATAAGCCATTGATCGAAGCTACTCAACTCCCATTTTCTTATTTTTTGTCTCGAATGGATGTGCCTTTAACAAGTTAGCCCCACCTCCTGTACTATTTCGTAGGCAACGCTCCCATTTATGAAACTGCTTTTGAAAAGGCAAATTTTGTTTACCGCAAGTGTTGCGGATCCTAAGCTTCCCACTTTTTCAGAGTAGGCCTCAATATCCTGAGGTTTTTTGAATCGACTGATTGTTATATGTGGGACAAAAGGCTTTGGGTCGAACGCAATATTCTTTTCTCTAAAGTGAGATCTTAATTCTGTAGCGACTCTATAGAGTTCCTGTTTTCCTTTGTCAACACCAATCCACAGGACTCTGGCCCTGTTTTTATGGGGGAAGGCATCGAGTTCATTTAGAGAGAGGAGAAAGGATTTCTGAAAGGTAAAAACATCCAAAGCTTTCTGGATTCCTTCGTGCATTTCATCGGAAACGTTTCCAAAAAACATCAAGGTTAAGTGCCAATTAGGAGATGGCACCGATCTTCCAGGGATTGTTTGAATGGAACTTTTTAGTCTCTTTCGGACATCATCTGGAATGGGGAGTGCAATAAAAAGTCTTGGCATAGGTTGAGTATAGGTAAAAATATTGAATGAGCATATTGTTTATTTATTCGACCCGACCTTAAACTCACCACCTGCCACCTGCCACCTGCCACCTGCCACCTGCCACCTGCCACCTGCCACCCATAGAAAAAGGAGGCTCGAAAGCCTCCTTTTTTCGTGTATCGAAAGGGGATTTGGGCTAGAAATCCATACCACCCATACCGCCCATTCCTCCCATACCACCCATTCCTGGGGCTTCAGGCATCGGAGATTTTTTCTCTGGCTTTTCAGCAACCATGGCTTCTGTTGTGATCAAGAGTCCAGCAATTGATGCTGCGTCTTGAAGAGCTGTTCGAACGACCTTAGTCGGGTCGATGATTCCAAATTTGAACATATCTCCATAACGGTCTTTCTGAGCATCGTATCCGAAAGAAGTCTCTTTGTTGTCCATCAACTTACCGATGACAATGGAGCCATCTGTTCCTGCATTAGTTGCAATCTGACGAACTGGAGCTTGGAGAGCACGACGAACAATATCGACACCTACGCGTTGATCGTCATTTTCGGACTTGAGTGCATCCAAAATATTTATGGAACGGAGAAGAGAAGACCCTCCGCCGGGTACAATGCCTTCTTCGACAGCTGCACGCGTAGCATGCATGGCATCTTCTACGCGATCTTTTCTTTCTTTCACTTCAACTTCTGTTGCACCACCAACGCGGATTACAGCAACACCACCTGCTAATTTCGCAAGACGTTCTTGAAGCTTCTCGCAATCGTAATCTGAGGTGGTATCTTCCACTTGCTTCCGAATTTGATTGCACCTTGCTTCGATATCTTCCCGCTTGCCAGCGCCATCAACAAGAGTTGTCTCTTCTTTCGTGATTCTGACACGCTTTGCAGTACCAAGCATATCCAGAGTAACTGTTTCAAGCTTTACGCCAAGGTCTTCAGAGATCAACTGGCCGCCTGTTAGGATGCCAAGATCTTCCAGCATGGCTTTCCGTCGATCACCAAACCCTGGAGCTTTCACAGCAGCAACTTTGAGACCACCACGGAGTTTGTTAACTACGAGTGTTGCTAGTGCTTCGCCTTCAACGTCTTCCGCGATTATAAGAAGAGGGCGTGAAGATTGTACGATTGACTCGAGAAGCGGCAGCATGGCCTGAAGTCCAGAAAGCTTCTTTTCGTGAAGAAGAATATAAGGATTTTCAAGCTCACAAATCATTTTTTCAGCATTGGTTACAAAGTATGGGGAAAGATATCCACGATCAAATTGCATTCCTTCGACAACTTCCAATTCGGTGTTGAGGGATTTTGCTTCTTCAACAGTGATAACACCTTCGTTTCCAACTTTAGCCATTGCTTCGGCAATCATTGTGCCAATTTCTCTTTCGCCATTGGCAGAGATGGTACCAACTTGAGCAATCTCTTCGTTTGTTGAAACCGTTTTCGTGTACTTTTTAACGTTTTCGACGACGCTTTCTACAGCCAAGTTAATCCCGCGTCGTAGATCCATGGGGTTCATTCCAGCCGCAACTGCTTTGCTACCTTCGCGAACGATAGCTTGAGCCAAAACCGTTGCAGTTGTCGTTCCATCTCCAGCAACATCTGAAGTCTTCGAGGCAACTTCCCGGACCATTTGTGCACCCATATTTTCAAACTTATCACTAAGTTCGATTTCTTTTGCCACAGATACACCATCTTTAGTGATGCGTGGAGCTCCAAAGGATTTGTCCAGAATTACGTTCCGGCCCTTTGGACCGAGTGTAACTTTGACAGCGTCGGCAAGAATATTAACCCCGCGCAACATCTTTTCGCGAGCGTCAGAACCAAATTTCACTTCTTTAGCAGCCATGTATTATCTCCTAATATATAATTGTATTTAAGCGGCTTTACCTTCGATCACGCCCATGATGTCGGACTCTTTCATGATGAGGTATTCTGTTCCATCAATTTTTACTTCCGTACCGGACCATTTTCCGAACAGAATGCGATCTCCGACTGTAACATCCATAGGGGTTATGCTCCCGTCTTCAGCGCGAGAACCAGTCCCAACGGCGATGACTTTGCCTTCCATAGGCTTTTCTTTTGCAGTATCAGGAATAATAATACCGCCCTTCGTTGTGTCTTGGTCCTCAATGCGGCAAACCATAACACGATCATATAGTGGTCTTACTTTCATAAATGATCTCTCTCTCTTGATTTGAGGGTTAAAAAACTCTTTTAACTAGCACTCATTACGATAGAGTGCTAACAAGATTTACGAAATTGAATGTGGAATGTCAACTTTAAATGAAAAAAATGGTTAAAGATAACCTTTCTTTGGGCATAGAATCTAGCTGCGATGAGACGGCCGTTTCAGTTGTAGGGGGAGACAGAGCTATTCTGTCAAACTATATCCAATCTCAGAATTCAGAACACAAGCCATATGGGGGCGTTGTTCCGGAACTGGGAGCTCGCGCCCATCTCGAAGCTATGGATACTTTGATACAAAGCGCTTTGGAGCAAGCTGGAGTCACGTTTCAAGACCTAGATCTTATTGCTGTGACAGGTGGTCCTGGGCTAATAGGGGGTATCATTGTTGGGGTCATGACAGCAAAAGCCATAGCAGCCTTTCATAGAAAGCCATTGGTCGTTGTAAATCATCTAGAGGGACACGCCTTGGCGGTGCGTTTGACTGAAGAAGTTGAGTTTCCCTATCTTTTGCTTCTTATGTCTGGTGGTCACACTCAGTTCCTTCTTGTACAAAAACCAAATGAATATAAGTGTTTAGGCACAACATTGGATGATGCTGTGGGAGAATGCTTTGATAAAGTGGCGAAAATTATTGGCCTAGGATTTCCAGGAGGGCCTGCAGTAGAGAAAGCTGCCACCAAAGGAGACGGGACAAAGTTTAAATTTCCTCGTCCACTTGCTAGGCGTCCGGGCTGTGATTTTTCCTTCTCTGGACTCAAAACAGCCGTACGGTTTCAGGTAGAATCTATGGGGGATTTAACCGAGAAAGATTCACAGGATCTGGCGGCATCTTTTCAAACAGCTGTGGGAGATGTTCTTGTGGAGAGAAGTAGAAACGCCTTTCAGTTGGCTGCGGAGCATATGCCAAGGTGTGGCACCTTTGTAGTTTCAGGAGGAGTTGCGGCAAACCACTATCTTCGTAGCAGGCTGGAACAGGCGGCCCAGGAAAATTCCTTGCGTTTTTGTGCCCCTCCCGTTAGTCTTTGCACGGACAATGGCGCTATGATTGCGTGGGCTGGATTAGAACGGTTTAAACTGGGGCTAATCGATGGCATGGATTTTGCACCACGTCCAAGGTGGCCACTTGAGGAGCTAAGTGCGACGTGCACTTCCTAAACAGTATTTTAAATGGGCTTAATTTTAGAACGGGTTACATTCAATGCGTAAAGTAGGAATCATTGGTGCGGGATCATGGGGGACAGCCCTTGCTATGGTTGCACTGCGAGCTGGATCTTCAGTGAAAATTTTTGCGCGCGCTGGTAAGACGGTTGAAGAAATTAATAACAGTCATACCAATGCTAGATATCTTCCGGGGGTTACCTTAGATCCAAGTTTGATAGCAACACGCGAGCTCAAGGATATAGCTGAGTGTGATCTCATTGTGTTGGCTGTTCCGGCTCAGGCTATTCGTAGTGCGGTCAAATCAATAGAGCCCTTCATAACAAAGCCGACGTTATTTGTTCTTGCGTCTAAAGGGATAGAGCTTTCTTCAGGGAAACTTATGAGTGAAGTTATAGAGGAAATTCTACCCATTGGTTCTTGTGCTGTTCTGTCGGGGCCTTCATTTGCTAAGGAGGTCGCAGGAAACCTTCCAACGGCTAGCACGATTGCTGCCGAAAAGTCTTCTGAGATAGATCACGTTATTGATGCATTGGGGAGTCGGACTTTTCGACTCTATGGGAGCAAGGATATGATAGGCCTGCAAATTGCGGGGGCTCTTAAAAATGTTCTTGCCATTGGTTCAGGATTCGTTACTGGAAAAGGTTTTGGCGAAAATGCAAGAGCGGCCCTAATTACAAGAGGCCTTTTTGAGATGACTCAGTTGGGGTTAAGTTTAGGGGCTAAAGCAGAGACGTTTATGGGGTTGTCTGGGCTTGGAGATTTACTTTTGACGACCATGGGAGATCAGTCAAGGAACATGACATTAGGAAAAGCCCTAGGAAAGGGCTCTTCTTTAAGTGAAATTATGGAGAATCAGAACCAAGTAACTGAAGGGGTTTACACAGCGGATTCACTTCAAAAGATTGCGGACAAAGCAGGCGTAGAAATGCCTATTTGTACGAGCATCAGGAGAGTTCTGAATGGAGAAATTTCGGCAAGTG
Organism: Alphaproteobacteria bacterium; assembly: GCA_018662925.1. Lineage (NCBI taxonomy): Bacteria > Pseudomonadati > Pseudomonadota > Alphaproteobacteria > Alphaproteobacteria bacterium. The sequence continues at coordinate 5,534 of JABJFC010000062.1, forward strand.
ATGCGGTTGAGCTTTTACTTTCTCGGCCGTATGGAAAAGAAGAAGTGGACTTTTCCCAAATAAAACAATCTGCATGATCAAAGAGAAATATGATGGCATATTGGCTAGTTAAATCAGAACCTGGAACTTGGTCATGGGCAGACCATAAAGAAGCTGGTGTTGCAGAATGGGATGGTGTAAGGAATTTTCAGGCTCGAAATAATTTAAAGGGTATGAAGGTCGGAGACCTTGCTTTCTTTTACCACTCGGTTAATGAAAAGCAAATTGTTGGGATTGTTGAAGTCGTTAAGGAGTATTATCCAGATCCTACGGATGAATCTGGACGATTTGGGATGGTGGATTTTAAAGCCAAAGAAACTCTTGGGACACCTGTGACTTTGGAGGCTATCAAAAAGGATTCACAGCTATCTCAGATGGCGTTGGTGCGCCAGGGTCGCTTATCCGTAATGCCGGTAGAGGAATCATCCTGGAATCTTATTTGTCAGATGGGCGGCATTGGAAAAGAATGAAGATACGTAATAAGGTTTTTAGGAAATTAAATTTTTAAGATGGATTTCAAGAAATTTTTTCTCAAAGCTGCACTGGGTGGCTATAGGCTATATTTAAAATTGAATCAGCTGTTGCACCAGTGTCTGAAATCTTTAAGCTCTTTAGCTAAGGTAGCGAGAAAGTTTGATAGAGCAACGATTGCCTTTGTGCATGATATTTCTATGGCTTTTCTTGTCGTGCCTCTAGCTCTTTTTCTTCGAGTGGGAGATGACATACTGGATTACTCCTTTGGGGTCATTTTTACCCATATGGCATGTTTCACACTTTTAGCGACAGGAATCTTTCTGGTTTTAAGGGTGTACCGTGGTGTTTGGCGTTATGTATCCTTAAGCGATACGCTGGGGATCTTGAAGGCAACGGCTTTTATCATCCTGTCGTACGCTCCTATTTTTATTTTGTTAACAAATACCTCACCCTTGCCACGATCTTTGATAGTTATAATAGGGTTTGTTCTTTTCTTCCTGTTGATAGGCCCTCGCTTTTTGTACTTTATTTTAAAGGATCGCCATCAGCGTAAGCGTGGGGAGCACCACGTTTATCAAAAAACGCCTATTCTTATCGTTGGGGCTGGAGATGGTGCAGAGGCTTTTGTGCGCCAAATGAGTCGGGATCCCCATGCAAAGTACGAAGTTGTTGGTTTGATCGCTGATAAGAAGAGTAGGGTAGGTCGGAGAATCCACGGAAAAGAGATTTTTGGAGAGTTGAAAGATGTGACTTCTGTCGTAGATCATCTGACACGAAAGGGAAGTCGTCCAGAACTATTTCTTATGGCAGAATCTGATTTTCCCCCATCGGTCTATAAAAGTTTTCTAGACGTTTCGGAAAAATTAAATATCCAGCTCTTAAGACTGCCACACGGACAGGTTGCAGAGAAGCTTGCCGCTTTTGAGTTAAAGCCTATTGCTGTGGAGGATTTTCTTGGAAGACCTCAAGCAAAGTTGGATAGAGAGGGAATTGGAGGGTTGATTAAGGGGCAGCGTGTTCTCATAACGGGAGCAGGAGGCAGTATAGGAAGTGAGTTGGTTCGTCAAATAGCGAGCTTAAAACCTGCACATATCACTCTTTTAGATAATTCAGAATATCTTTTGTATTCCATTGATCTTGAACTGTCTGAACGATTTCCAACTCTTTCAAAATCAGCTGTTCTGGGGAATGTGGTCGAACGGGATCGATTAAACAACATTCTTGTAAAGGAGGCCCCAGGGATAGTCTTTCATGCTGCGGCGCTAAAACATGTGCCCCTTGTAGAACTCAATCCAAATGAAGGGGCTTTGACAAATACCATTGGGACTCGGAATATGGCAGAAGCTTGCCGTATGTCAGGGGTAAAGGCCATGATCTTTATCTCTACAGACAAGGCCGTAAATCCGACCAATGTCATGGGAGCCTCCAAGCGCCTTGCTGAAAGCTATTGCCAGGCCTTGGATCTTGTCGAAGGAGCCCGCACTGGTGGGACAAGATACATTACGGTGCGTTTTGGAAACGTGCTAGGATCCACAGGCTCCGTTATCCCTCTGTTCAAAAGGCAGATTGCAAGAGGGGGCCCTGTGACCGTGACTCATCCTGACATGATCCGTTATTTTATGACGATTCGAGAGGCTGTTGAATTAGTTCTGCAGGCTGGGCTTTTAGGAACTCAGTCATATCAAGATGGTGGAAAGATATTTGTGCTTAATATGGGTGAGCCTGTCAAAATAGTAGACCTTGCTCGACAGATGATTCGAATTGCCGGCTTGCGTCCTGAACGTGATATTGAAATTAAATTTTCGGGTGTCCGTCCAGGTGAAAAATTATTTGAGGAATTGTTCCATAACTCTGAAAAACTTATGTCTACGTCTTGTCAGGATCTTTTCTTGGCAGCGCCGAGGGTTTTTGACTATTCGCTCTTATCCAGGGCGCTTGTAGAATTGGAAGAGTCTGCAAAAGTAGGGCGAACGGCGCATACTCTTCGCTTGATCCGTTATCTTGTGCCCGAATACAAGGGCAAGGATGAAAAATCCGCTGAAGCTGTTGCGAGCAAGGTTCCCGCCTAGTCTGGATTTAGGCTGAGAACTGACGGCTAGAAACTAATCCCGTCGCTCTCTTTTATCGTAGGTTCCCCTAAGTTCTGCTTGTTCTATAATTTTATCAGCCATAGCGGCTTGGAGTGATTTTTTATGGGAGATGAGGCTTGAATCTAACTCTGAATTCAGGGCATAGAGCTTAAAGTAGTACCGATGGATTCGATCGGGAGGGCACGGCCCGCCATATTCTTTTTTCCCCCAACTATTTTCCGCTGCCTTTGTGCCAGCTGGTAAAGTGCTTATATTTTCCGCTAGACCAGGTGTATTTGGCGGAATGTTATATAAGACCCAGTGGTCCCAGGTTCCCATGGGGGCATCGGGATCGTCGAAGATGAGCGCCAAAGTTTGAGTCCCTTCTGGAACGCCATCCCATTTGAGGGGAATGGATATATCTTCACCATCACAGGTATATTTGTCGGGAATCATCTCTCCGTGTGTAAAGGCAGGACTTGTAATTGTAAGAGCCATGGCAGGAACCTCCGTTAGAAGAATAAAGAACAGGAGTGGGAGCAAAGAACGGTACACCATTATGTAATCTCATTTTATTTTGTGAAAATGATGCCTGAAGGAAAGCTGATTGCCAAGGGGGAAAGATAGAGAGGTGGGGATGGATTGAGTTATGTCAGTAAGTCACCCTACGCCAAGGTATACCTTCCGAAGCACATGTGCGTAAGAAGGCTACGGGAGATTTACCTCTCCGTAGCACGAAGTGCGAAGGGAGGCACTCCTGACTACGGATCAGGGGGTTAGGAGTTCGAATCTTCTCGGGCGCACCATATTCAGTAAGGGGTTCAGGGAATATCAATAAAAACAAAAAGTTCACGGGGGAGCATATGGGGAGCAAATTGGAAAATTTCGATCACCCAT
>JABJFC010000063.1 GCA_018662925.1 Alphaproteobacteria bacterium
CAAACTCAGATAGCGCTTCCAATCTATTCTCAACATCAAAAAATCCTGGCTGTGACATTTATAAACCCTCCAAAAATAACCAACTATCTCTTTATATCAGATGTTTACGTCATGTCTAGAGGTTAATAGAGGCGCCCAATTAGGGAAATGGATTCTGTTCTGCGACTGAACTCGGGGCAAATGATTGTCTTGGGCGGGCTTATGCAAGAGCGTGAACAAGAGGAACATGCAGGCATTCCTGGTTTGTCCGAAGTGCCGCTTTTGGGAGCGCTTTTTAAGGGAAAAAGTGTAGAGAATCGGATGATAGAACTGGTTATCCTTTTAAAGGCTACTATTTTAAATGTTTAGCTCTCTCCAAAACTTTTCGGCCATGAAATTTTGTGAATTGGACGGAGGGTTGGGACATTCATTTTCAGTGTTCAGGCAAGAGGAGCTTCAGGATCGGATGTACAGGAGGGCGGTAATTTGAGGATGATATTTTGGAAGGTTTTTAGCTCAGAGGATGGTTTTGGTTTGGTTGAAATCGCCGTTGCCCTCGTGATTATGGGGCTCATTATGGGAGGAATATTAAAAGGATATACACTGGTCGAAAACGCTCGACTAAGAACGGTGATTGCACAAATCAATGAATATCGTATGGCCGCACATGGATTTTACGATCGCTACGGGGCTCTTCCAGGAGACTATGACAAGGCTTCCCAATATATTCAACCAGAGCTATGGGATGGAGATAATGATGGATTTATAAGAGGTGGAGGGCTTGAATCCCGCAGTGGGAGCGTGCGAGAAGCTGTTTCCTTTTGGGCGCATCTTTCTGGAGCAGGATTTATTTCAGATACAGGAAAGCCTTTATCAGGAGCCCATGCAACCTTTGGAAAAGGGGCTCCAAAGTCAAAAATGGGTGGGGGAATGACCATAGAAATGGATCCAGTTGGAACGGATTTGAAGGGGCTTTGGTTTATTTTGGGAGCAGAAAATGGTCCCCACGGGAATAAGGGGCTATTGACGCCTGCACAAGCCATGAGCTTGGATCAGGCAGACGATGATGGAAATCCTGAAACAGGATGGATTCGTGCCCGTGAAGGTGCAGGGACTCCCGCCGGAAATTGTGTCAAAAATGGAGCCTATAACGGAAGTGTAAAAGATCCTGCCTGTGTTCTTTATTTCCAATTTTGAAGGAATCAAGTTTATGTGGAAAATGAAATCCTTTAAACGTAAGGGAATGGCTTTGTTGAAAAAGGAGGAAGGTTTTTCCTTGTTAGAAGTGACGATCGTTCTCATGATCTTGGGACTCGTGAGTGGGATAGCGATTCCAATCTTAACCCACAGTCAGATAAATCATAAATTTCTGAAAACAAAGGAAATTCAAGAGAAAATTCTGACAGTATTTGCAGCCTATGTCCTTTTGAATGGTAGATTGCCTTGCCCCTCTGATCCTTTGGGGCGCAGAGGGGCAGCCTTGCAAACTTGCCAAGGAGTACAGGCGGTTGGATTGATTCCTTTTCAGACACTTGGGATTCCTGAAGCCATGGCCAAAGATGGCTTTGGAAGATATATGACATATGGAGTTTCTCCAGAGTTAACGAAAGAAGGGTTTGAAAAAACTGAAACTATTGATGGCATGGGAGTTCCCGTAAAAAAGCAGACAATGTTAACTGGGTTTTACCAGGTTCTGCCTGTACAGAACTTGATTGTGAGAAACGATAAGGGTGAGCCGGTGCTTGAGTCGCATTCTCCAGTGCAGAAGTCAGCTTCTGTGGAGGATGCCAGGGATTTTATTGCTCTTGTTGTGGTAAGCCATGGGGAAAAGGGACATGGTGCCATAACAGAATCAGGTGTACGTATTAAGAACCCAAATGCAGGAGCGTGGGAGCAAGAAAATGCCAATGGAGATCTAAGCTTTGTTGATATGCCCTACTCTCGCAACGAACTCGCTGCATTTGATAATGAAATTAGGTGGGTAACGCGCAATAATTTACTTCCATTATATGGTCAGTTTTCACTATAACAAATTGATATTAAAAAATATTTATCTGTTTTTGGAGATTTTTTGATGTCAAAGTTTTCAACAATCTGATTAATAAAAATCAAGGCTTTTCCCCAGGCCTGAAGTCAAGTATACATGCAATTGGGTGAAAGTTTTTTTAAACAGATGTGAAAACGAGATTATATAAATATGTCGTTAAGTGCTATGCGAGATTCTAAAGAAGATTTGGCAATCCCTCTTAAACAAAAAATGGCCAATGCTATTCGGTTTTTGGCCATGGATGCTGTTCAAAAAGCAAAATCGGGTCATCCGGGGATGCCAATGGGAATGGCAGATGTCGCTACCGTTTTGTTTAGTGATTTTCTAAAATTCAATCCAGCGCATCCAAAATGGGCTGATCGAGATCGTTTTGTCTTGTCTGCGGGGCATGGATCCATGCTGTTGTACTCTCTTTTATATTTGACCGGCTACAAGGACTTGTCCCTTCAAGAATTAAAGAACTTTCGCCAACTGGGAAGTCGAACCGCAGGCCATCCAGAATATGGCCATGCTGGTGGAATCGAAACGACTACTGGCCCCTTGGGGCAAGGATTGGCAAATGCCGTGGGGATGGCATTAGGGGAGCGTATGATGGCCGCCCGCTACGGTGATGACCTTTTCGATCACTTCACCTATGTAATTGCTGGAGATGGCTGTTTGATGGAAGGAATTTCTCAAGAGGCTATTTCTTTTGCGGGCCATTTAAAGCTTAACAAGCTTATTGTTCTGTTTGATGATAATGAGATTACCATTGATGGGGCAACGGATTTATCAACTTCCGATGATCAAATTGAGCGATTCAAAGCAAGTGGTTGGCATGTTCAATCTGTTGATGGACACGATATGGAAGAAATTAAGATTGCCATTACCGAAGCAAAGGTATCGCCTTTTCCAAGCCTAATTGCTTGTCGTACGACTATTGGGTACGGAGCCCCGACGAAGGCAGGAACTTCCTCAAGTCATGGAGCTCCTCTGGGAGAAGAAGAAATTGAAGCGACTCGTGCGAGTCTTAAATGGCCCCATGAACCATTCGATGTTCCCAAGGAAATTCTAGATCAATGGAGACATATTGGTCGAAGAGGTAATGCTGAGTATCACTCATGGAATAAAAAAGTGGGGGATCTTCCACAGAAAAAAGCGCATGCATTGCAACAGGAATTAGAAGGGCAATTGCCTGATGGATGGGACGTGGGGGCAAAAGCTTTAATAGAGACGTTCGCTAAAGAAAGACCAACTTTGGCGACAAGACAATCTTCCCAAAAAGCTCTGGAGGTATTGGTTCCGAAAATTCCTGAGCTTGTTGGTGGATCCGCAGATTTAACCGGATCCAACAATACTAAAGTCGCGGGAATGACTGTTGTTACAAAAAACAATTTTAAAGGAAATTACGTTAATTATGGCGTCCGAGAGCATGGGATGGCCAGTATAATGAATGGCCTGGCCCTTCACGGAGGCTTTATTCCCTATGGGGGAACCTTTCTCGTCTTTGCCGATTATGCCCGTCCAGCAATGCGTTTATCTGCCCTCATGAATTTGGGTGTTGTCTACGTCATGACCCATGACTCCATTGGTTTGGGTGAAGATGGCCCAACACATCAACCAATCGAACAAATAGCTTCTTTGCGGGCCATGCCAAATCTTCGAGTGTACAGGCCGGCGGATGCTATCGAAGTTGTGGAATGTTGGATGTTGGCTGTTCAGAGCCGACATACGCCCTCTGTCCTTGCCCTGTCTCGGCAGGGAGTTGCGACGTTGCGGGAGAGTGTGTCTGAGAACCTATCTGCCCGTGGGGCCTATATTATACGAGAGCCAAAAGGAAAAAGGAAAATCACCCTTTTAGCAACGGGATCTGAAGTAGAGATTGCGGTAAAAGCCAAAGAAATACTGGAACGAGAGAAACTTCCAACAACGGTTGTCTCCATGCCGTGTTGGGAGGCTTTTGAGGGCCAAACGGACGCGTATAAAGCTAGCATTCTAGGACCTAGAGAAAGCCGATTTGCCATCGAAGCGGCTTCTACTTTTGGCTGGGAGAAATTTGTGGAAAGCGACCAAAATATTATAGGTCTCACAGACTTTGGGGCCTCTGGAAAGGCGTCAGACGTATATGAGCACTTTGGCATAACCCCAGAAGCCATTGTAAAACGGGTGCTACATAAACTTTCATTGAATAAGTAAGGAGGCGGCATGGCAATACGAGTTGCAATAAACGGGTTTGGTCGTATAGGACGTCTCGTCCTTCGTGCCTTCCTTGAGTCTTCTAAAACGGATATTGAAATTGTTGCAATTAATGATTTAGGGTCCCTTGAGACCAATGTACATCTTTTTCAGTATGATTCAGTTCATGGGCGCTACGACAAGAAAATAAATATAGCGGCGGATGCTTTTGTCGTCGATGGTCATGCCATAAAGGTTCTTTCAGAGTCAGATCCTGCTGCTCTGCCGTGGCAGGATTTGGATGTCGATATAGTCTTTGAATGCTCTGGTCGGTTCACCTCACGAGAGAAGGCCGAGCTTCACCTAAAAGCGGGCGCTAAGAAAGTTTTGATTTCTGCTCCTGCCGCTAATGCAGATGCAACCATTGTTTATGGTGTAAATCAACAAACGCTTCAGCCTGAGGACGTGATTGTCTCTAATGCTTCTTGCACAACAAATTGTCTGGCGCCGATAGCTGACGTATTACAACGAGCGGTGGGCATTCAGAAAGGCTTTATGACGACAATTCATGCGTACACAGGGGATCAAAATTTGGTGGATGGGTATCACCCTATAGATCCAAGACGGGCCCGGGCGTCAGGTCTTTCTTTGATCCCAACATCTACAGGGGCGGCCAAGGCAGTGGGGCTTGTTTTGCCTGAATTGGCTGGCAAACTTGATGGGACTGCCATTCGTGTTCCAACCCCCAATGTATCTGTCGTCGATTTTACCTTTGTCTCGTCAAAGAAAACGTCTCCTTCTGAAATCAACGATGCCATCATAACAGCCTCGAAAAAGCCCCAATTTAGAGGGATTCTAGAGACGAACGAGTTACCTCTGGTATCCATAGACTTTAATCATTGTGCCGCGAGTTCGATTTTTGATTTGACGCAAACACAAGTCGTTCAAGGGGACTTTTGTCGCGTGCTTGCATGGTATGATAACGAATGGGGATTTTCTAACCGTATGTTGCAAACAGCAGCCGTCATGGGGACCCTTTAAGGTAATAAAATAATGATCCAGTCAGTTCAAAAATTATCCGAGACACCAAAAATTGAACCAACTGCGGCACTTCGAATAACACAATTATTGTGTTCCAAGATTCTTCACGATCTGATAGCGCCTGTTGGAAGTAGTCGTTTGGGAGTGGATTTTATCCATAGCCAGAAAGATCTGACCAAGTGTGAAGAATCCATCAACCTTCTTTCCCAAAGTATTGATAAAATTTCCCATCAATTAACGTTTTATCGAATGATTTTTGGGGAATCTGATCCATTGCCAATGGATCAAGCCCGAAAGGCCGTCGAAAATTTTCTACAATTAGATGACATGACCATTGAGTGGAAAACAGACACCCTACAAGTAGATGGCATCAAGGAAGCTCACGATTCTTTAATGCAGAAAATGATCTTTGGTCTTATCTTGTTCATAAAGGAATCTTCCCATGAAGGGGGAAAGATCATTGTGAGTAGGGAATCAGGGAGCTTTACGGTTCATGGGGAGGCCTCAATATATTTCATCCAGGATGATGTGCGACAATTTCTTCAGGTAAATTCTTTGGATGAAATTGAGTCGGATAAAGTATCCCTAAAGACAATTTTGGCACATTGTATTTTGTTCTATGGGGCTCTCTTGGGGATATCATTAGCTCTTAAGACAGCTCCTAACCAAGGCGATAAGATAAACTCTATTACATTTACGCTAACTAAATAGAGCTTTCACCCGCCTTTATCTCCCTCATACCTGTACAATATATTCCCAAAACTGATTTAAATGATGCCTTGCTTTAAGGACGTTGTGCTTTTTCTTGTGTTGGGGACCTGTATTTGATTGAGCGTAGGCCCAAATGGAAGAATAGAGGCCGTAGAGGGCGCATGTGTACATAAGTTCCCGTCGTTCATTCTCAGTGAATGTCTCAAAATACTGATTGATAACACTGACAATTTGTTCTGCGTTGAGTTCGTCGGCAATAAACAGGCCGGCCAAATCATTATACTCCCCTCCCCAATCGGCGTATTCCCAGTCTATAAGCCACATTTTTTTTCCATCATATATAAGATTGCGTGCCAAAAAGTCGTTGTGGGCAGGGAATTGGAACTTCTTAAGGGGCATGCTGGCATGGAGGGATGTTGCTGCCGTAAATGCAGCTCTTATCTTTTCCATATCGTCACTGTGGAGCTGCTTCATTTGCTTTAACAGAGCATTTATGGCTCCCAGCAGATCGTCCCCAATTCTGTGGTACTTGACTCGCTTCAAAGTATTTTTCTCTTGGATAATGTGTACGGCCAGCTTGAGGAGTTTAGGGTCCTTAAGATCCTGCCGCTCAAGTGATAAGCCCTTTATATACTCGCTGACGAGAATGCCTTTGTCTGGTGATGCAAAGTGGAGTTTAGGGGAGAAGCCTTTTGTGCTCCCATATTGATGGAACATGAGTTCCTTTTTTCTGTCTATATGTAGTCTAGAGGGAAAAGGGGTGCCGTATCTTAGAGCATATGTTTTTCCATCTCTATTCAGCTTGTAGGTTTCATTGGTGCTTCCCTTCTCAATCCTTTGGATTTCTGAAGGGTCTAGTTTCATCACATAGTTTCCCCACTCCGTGGGAGGGCTTGTGTCTGGTAGAGAGAATTCAACCAGTACTAAAATTAGGAAGGCTAAGAACTTGATCATACCTGGGATTATGCAGGCAGGTTTTTAGATTTTAGGATGGGATGTTCCTTGAAGATATATCCCCGTCCCCAAACTGTAACGATATAGTTATGCCCACCGCTCATCTTCGCTAATTTTTTACGTAATTTACAGATGAAGACATCAATAATCTTAAGGTGCGGCTCATCAACGCCTCCGTATAAATGGCTCAGGAAAACTTCCTTCGTCAATGTAGTTCCTTTGCGAAGAATTAAGAGCTCGAGGGTGGCGTACTCTTTTGTCGTAAGGACAATAGGCTTTCCATCATAAAATGCCGTTTGTGCTTGAAGATCGAGAGAAAGTTTTCCCATGCTTATAATGGGCTTTTCATATCCTTTATCACGCCGAATAAGGGCGTTTACACGCGCTAATAGCTCTTCCTTATGGAAAGGTTTCGTCAGGTAATCATCCGCCCCGAATCCCAACCCTTTGACTTTATTAGATATTTGAGACAGTCCGGATAGGATCAAAACGGGTGCTCTAATTCTTTTTAGCCGCAAGCGCTGGAGAACTTCGTAACCGTCAATATCAGGGAGCATAATATCGAGAATGATGAGATCGTAGTCATATATATGCCCTATCTGGAGCCCCTCTTCTCCGAGACGAACGCAGTCAACAACAAATCCTTCTTCTTTGAGGATTAATTGCAAATTTTTTGCCGCCAGTTTGTCATCTTCTATTAGAAGAATTCTCATCCGTTCTGGACCTCCGTCTCAATGCTTTTTCTTTTCATTTTAACCTTATTTTTACTTTTTTGTAAGTATGTTAGGGAATTGTTAAGAAAAACATATGAATAACAACAGGATACACTTTTATTTTATGTTAGGTTTTGCTATATTCAAAGGATTCATAGTTTTCACCCATACTAAATTGACCTTTTAAATCCATGGAAAAAGATAGTAAAAAGAACAGATCCCTTACGGATAAAGAAAAAACCCTATGGGAGATTGTTAAAGAATCAATCCAACCTCTTTCTGGTAAGATGTTGGATAAAAGGAAGGTAGTGCCTAAAGTAAGTCAAAAAAAACAGACTGTTTCTCCTGAAATAAAATCGGAAGTTGTTCCTTCAAAAAGGCATGAAAGGGCCTCCTCCTTTGCCATCAACACGCATACTTTGCGACAGTTAAAACGTGGAAAACTTTCCTTTGACGCCCAACTAGATCTTCATGGCATGACGCAAGATGCAGCTTTTAGAATGTTGCTTGATTTTGTGGAACGTGCCTATCAGCAGCAAAAACGTGTCTTGTTGATTATAACAGGGAAAGGGGCAGGGATTTTGCAGAAAAGTTTGCCTCTATGGCTAGAAGATTCAAGGTTCAGCGGAAAAATTGTTGGCGTACGAACATCCTATCAACAAGACGGTGGAAGCGGCGCCTATTACGTCATTCTCAAAAAGAAGAAATAATCTGAGAGAAGCCTCAGTGTCTATATGTCCAAGAATAATCGATCAGGATTCTCAATTGAATCTTTTAAGTGTACCAGGAATGAAACCGCTTCTTTCCCGTCAATAATACGATGGTCATAAGTAAGCGCTAGGTACATCATTGGGCGTATTTGGACTTGCCCGTCAATAGCCACGGGCCTTTCTTCTATTTTATGAAGGCCAAGAATAGCAGATTGAGGGGGATTTAAAATGGGCGTAGAGAGAAGGGATCCAAATACGCCTCCATTCGTGATTGTAAAGGTACCTTTGCTTAGATCTTCAATTGTAAGCTTATTTTCACGAGCTTTTCCTGCGAGGGCAGCTATTTCTTTTTCTACATCTGCTAAACTAAGGGTATCCGCATCACGGACAACGGGGACGACTAACCCTTTATCTAAGCTGACGGCAATGCCGATGTTGTAGTAGTTCTTATAGATAATATCTTCGTTTTCCACTTCCGCATTAATAACTGGAAACTCCTTTAAGGCGCGGACGGTAGCCTTTGTAAAAAAGGACATAAGGCCCAATTTAATGCCATACTTTTCTTCGAATATTTCCTTGTATTTTTTGCGAAGTCTCATGACAGCGGACATGTCTACTTCGCTAAAGCTGGTGAGCATAGCGGCGGTATTTTGAGACGCCTTCATACGCTCGGCAATGCGCTTGCGCAAGGTAGTCATAGGAACTCGTTCTTCACGATCTTTGTCTAATTTTCGGGGGGTCGAAGCACCTTTTTCCGCCCCTTTGGGAGGCTCTACAGAAGCACTCTTCTTTGACTTATTATCGTTTGTTTTGGAGGAGCTTTTTTTTGATTGGGAGGCCTTTTTTTGCTTAGAGGATGATTTTTTACCCCTATCAACATTTCCCAATATACTTCCGATTTCAACAGTTTCTCCTTCTTGTACAAGGATGTTGGTAAGGGTTCCAGATTGGGGAGCCATCACTTCTACAGAAACTTTATCAGTTTCCAACTCTAATACAGCCTCATCTTCTTCAACAGTATCTCCTTCTGCCTTCATCCATCGGGCAACCGTTGCCTCTGTTATAGATTCGCCGAGAGCTGGGACCTTAATTTCCATTCTATTTTTCCTTTAGTCTTTGTTTGTTCGTCCTCTTTGATTTTGAGGAAGAGAGCGCTTCATCGAAAACTAACGCATTGTTTGCGATGGTTCTTTGTTCTTCAAGATGTTTTTGCATGAGTCCTGTTGCTGGGGAAGCTGCTTCAGGGCGTCCCACATATACAGGACGTTTTTCTTTCATGTTTGCAGCATTCATAACCTTCTCAAGACGGCGGTCAATATATGTCCATGCTCCCATATTTTGCGGCTCTTCTTGACACCAAACCACCTGCGCTTGGGGTGATTCTTTGAGATGTTTTGTCAAAAGTTCATTGGGGAACGGATACAACTGTTCAACACGAATGATGGCAATATCTTGCAGACCACGCTCGTGAATTCCTTCCTCCAAATCATAGTAGACTTTTCCTGAGCATAGGATGATTCTCCTTACATCTTTTTTGGCTGTTTTTGCCAGTGTGTCAGGATAAATGCGTTCAAAGCTAGTATCTTTGGCCATTTCTTGAATTGTGGATTTCGCACTTTTATGGCGGAGTAGAGATTTTGGCGTCATAAGGACCAAGGGTTTCCGAAACTTTCGGCGGACCTGACGTCGAAGAACATGAAAGTAATTAGCTGGTGTTGAACAATTGATCACCTGAATATTATCTTCGGCGCAGAGTTGGAGAAAGCGCTCTAGTCGAGCAGAAGAATGTTCGGGCCCCTGACCCTCATAGCCGTGGGGAAGAAGCATGACAAGCCCTGACATACGAAACCACTTTCTTTCACCAGATGAGATAAACTGATCGATGATCAACTGTGCTCCATTTGAAAAATCACCGAATTGTGCTTCCCAAAGAGTGAGCGAATGAGGATTTGACGAACTATAACCATACTCAAAACCCAAGACAGAAGCTTCGGCAAGAGGACTATCAACGATTTCAATATGAGCTTGAGATTTTTGAATGTGATTTAAGGGGACATACTCTTCTTCTGTTTGTTGATCTATGAGAACGGCGTGACGCTGGGAAAAGGTCCCACGAGCACTATCTTGTCCGCTTAAGCGGATAGGGGTGTTCTCACAAAGCAAAGTTCCAAAGGCTAACGCTTCAGCCATTGACCAATCAATAGCTGTTCCCGTATCAATAGATGTTTTGCGCTGCTCCAATATACGTTTAAGTTTAGGGTGAAAGTGAATATCTGTTGGCTCTCTTGAAATCGCGTGCCCCACTTTTCTAAGCAACTCCAGGGGGACAGCTGTTTCTCCTCGTGTTTTCGTAAATTCCTTTGAGGCGCTTTCCAAATGTGACCATTCACCCTTGAGCCAATCTAAGCCCTTTGATTCAAGTTTTGTCGCTTCTTTAAAAGCCTTGTCGAATTTCTGGGAGTTTTTTTCGTCATATTGAGAAATTTCTGCTGTGGAGATGGTGCTATCTGCTCGTAGTTTCTCCTCGTAAATTTCTCTCACGGAGGGATGTTTCGCGATGGCCTTGTACATGAGAGGTTGTGTAAAGGAAGGTTCGTCGGCCTCGTTATGCCCAAAGCGCCTGTAGCAAAACATATCTATGATGACATCTTTCTTAAAATGATGGCGAAACTCTGCTGCAAGTTGTGCAATGTAGGCGACAGCTTCTGGATCATCCCCATTTACGTGAAATATAGGGGCCTGAATACCCTTAGCTATATCAGAACTGTATGGAGAGGATCGAGATTTCGATGGGCAAGTGGTGAATCCAATCTGGTTGTTTATAATAAGATGAAGAGTTCCCCCTGTTCGGTAGCCATTGAGTTCAGAAAGATCTAAGGTCTCAGCGACAAGTCCTTGTCCTGCGAAGGCCGCATCCCCATGTATAAGTAATCCGGTTGTTTTGCTGCGTTCTAGGTCCCTGGACATAAACTGCTTACCACGTACTTTCCCCATTACCACTGGATCAACGGCTTCCAAGTGGGAAGGATTTGCTGTTAGGGAAAGATGCATTTTATGATCACCAAACTTTCGATCTGATGAAGTTCCAAGGTGATATTTAACGTCTCCAGATCCTTGTACAAAATGGGCATGATTGCCGTTCCCGTGGAATTCAGAGATAATCTCAACAATAGGCTTGTTTAAAATATTTGCCAGGACATTCAGACGTCCTCTGTGAGCCATCCCAAGAACGGCACTTTCTATCCCCAATTCTGCGGATCTTTCTAAGTATACTTCCAGGAGAGGAATAAGGCTTTCCGCACCATCAAGGCCAAATCTTTTAGTGCCGACAAACTTTTTGTGCAGGAACTTTTCCAATGACTGAGAGTCTATAATGCTTTGAAGAATCTTCTTTTTTTGTTCCGAATTTAAAAAGTTGCGGGAATCTGTATTTTCAATTCGTTCTTGAATCCAGCTTTTCTGTGCGGGACTTTGAATATGCAAGAATTCAATGCCTACGGAAGCACAGTAGGTTTGTTCTAGAATACCCAGAATTTCTCTTAGAGTTGCTGTTTTGCGGCCGAGCATATTATCTATATATATTTCTCGGTCATAATCCTGTTCTGTGAAGCCATAGTTCTGTGGGTCTAATTCTGAATGATGTTCGGGCTTGCTTAAACCCAGAGGATCAAGCTGAGCGTAGAGGTGTCCTCGGACGCGATAGGCTCTGATCATCATGCTTGCGCGAATAGAATCTAGAGTAGCTTGGGAAACCACGCTCGTTTCTGTTTTTGAGGGGGCTTTTTGAAGAGTTGTGGATTTTGATGAAGATGGTCTTTGGGGATGGGTAAGTGTGGGTGTTTGCCCTTTTTGAGGAGGTCCCATTTTCTTAAAAAAAGGCAGCCATTCAGACGGGATTGAATCATTCCCATTCAAATACTGATGATAAAGTTTTTCAATGAATTCAGCATTTTGTGAGTACAAGAATTCATTTTCATCGAACGACATGCTTTCCACACCCTTAATATTTTATTCATTTTGCGCTTTTAGGGGACGTATTGCTAGTTTTTTTTACTATCCTGAAGCGGAAGATCGATTGGAGCCTTTGCATACTTCGTAGATGGTTTTGCCCAAAAGAGCAGGAGATTCAGCGACGATCATTCCCGCTGACTTAAGGGCTTCAATCTTATCAAGAGCTCCGCCACTTGATCCGGAAACAATAGCCCCTGCGTGTCCCATACGTCTTCCAGGAGGAGCCGTGATGCCGGCGATAAAAGCAACGAGGGGCTTTTTAACCTTAAGGGATTTATAGTACTCAGCGGCAGCTTCCTCATCGGAACCACCGATTTCCCCAATAAGCACAACGCCTTCCGTTTTTGGATCCTTAAAGAACAAGTCCAAGCAGTCGATGAAAGACAATCCATGGACGGGATCTCCTCCAATGCCAACACATGTGGATTGTCCAAGGCCGATTTTAGAAATTTGATCCACGGCTTCATAGGTTAATGTTCCGGAGCGTGAGATTACGCCAATACTACCCGGTGTGTGGATGTATCCAGGCATAATGCCAATTTTACATTGTTCTGGCGTAATAATTCCTGGGCAATTTGGCCCAATAAGTCTCGTTTTAGAGCCTTCAAGTGCCCGTTTTACCTTGACCATATCCAACACGGGAATCCCTTCTGTAATACATGTTACAAGAGGAATTTCGGCATCAATTGCTTCTAAAATAGCATCCATAGCAAACGGTGCTGGCACGTAAATGACAGAGGCGGTTGCTTTGGTTATGTCAACTGCTTCTTTAACGGTATTGAAAATCGGAAGGCCAAGATGAGTTTGTCCCCCCTTGCCAGGCGTGACACCTCCAACCATTTTTGTTCCGTAGGCGATGGCTTGTTCTGTATGAAAAGTACCATGGGATCCGGTGATGCCTTGGCAAAGAACTCGTGTATTTTTATCAACTAAAATAGACATTTATGCAGCTTTCTGTGTTTCTTTAACGGCCATTTCTGCGGCCTGACCCAAATTATCAGCCAAAAGAATTTCCAAACCTGATTTTGACAGGATCTCTTTTCCTTCTTTTACTTTTGTTCCCTCTAAACGAACCACCAATGGAATAGTCAACTCTATCTCTTTTGCGGCTGCTATAATACCTTCTGCAATAACATCACAGTGCATAATGCCCCCAAAAATATTCACCAAAACGGCTTGGACTCTTTTATCGGACAGGATAATTTTAAAGGCATTGGTGACCATTTCTTGGCTTGCGCCGCCGCCCACATCCAGGAAATTTGCAGGATTTCCTCCGTAGAGTTGTATGATGTCCATAGTTGCCATAGCCAAGCCAGCACCGTTGACCATACAACCAATATTGCCGTCTAATTTCACATAGTTTAACCCTAAATGACTGGCTTTGACCTCTTCAGGATCTTCCTCATGTTCATCCCGAAGTTCCAAGAGCTCTTTATGGCGATATAAAGAGTTTTCTTCTAAACTCATCTTGGCATCTCCAGCCACAACTTGACCGTCTTTTGTGATGAATACAGGATTAATTTCTATGAGATTTGCATCCAGTTTTATAAACGTTTCATAAACACCTCGGAACAGTCTCATGGCATTTTTTGCGGTATCTCCTTTGAGCTCGAGAGAGGCTGTCAGGCCTCTAAGATGAAAAGGTTGAAGACCAACTAAAGGATCAATCGTTATTCTAAATATCTTTTCTGGCGTCTTATCGGCGACTTCCTCAATATCCATGCCTCCCGCAGAGGATGCCACGAGAACGATACGGCTTTGATCGCGATCAACGAGAATACTGAAGTATATTTCTTGATCAATATCGCACGCTTCCTCTACATAAAGCCGCTGAACGACTTTGCCCAGAGGGCCTGTTTGAGGAGTAACGAGAGTTGATCCCAAGAGATTCTCAGCGAAGATGACCCCCTCTTCTATGGTGTTGACGAGCTTTACGCCGCCAGCTTTTCCTCTGCCGCCGGCATGAATCTGAGCCTTGATAACCCAAGGGGCTTTTCCAAGATTCTGGAGGGCCGTTTTTACGTCGCTGGTTGTTATGGCCATTTTCCCTTTTGGAACAGGGACTCCATACTTTGATAAAAGTTCCTTCGCTTGATACTCATGGATATTCATGGATAATTTTCCAGTGGCTTATTTTTAGGCGGCTCTATTTTTGAGTTGATCTATCAGACTTTTGACGGAATCTACAGACCTTTCAAATTCTTCTTGTTCCTTGCTGTCTAACGGAACTTCTACGATGCGTTCGACACCCTCTTTTCCAATAATGACTGGAACACCAACGTATAGATCTTTGATGCCGTATTCGCCAGATAGCCAGGCGGCACAAGGAAGTAGGCGTTTTGTATCTTTTAGGTGGGCTTCGGCCATAGTAATGGCAGAAGAAGCTGGGGCGTAAAAAGCGGATCCTGTTTTAAGAAGGCCGACGATTTCGCCACCACCCTTTCGAGTACGATCAACGATGGCATCTATTTTCTTTTGAGTTGTCCAGCCCATTTTGACTAAGTCTGGCAGAGGGATGCCCCCTATGGATGAATATCTTAAAAGAGGGACCATGCTGTCTCCATGTCCCCCTAAAACCATAGCAGAAACATCTTTTACTGAGACATTAAACTCTTCGGCTAGAAAATATCGAAAACGGGCACTATCCAGAACGCCTGCCATGCCCACGACTCGCTTATGGGGAAATCCAGTCGCCTTCTGCATTTCCCATACCATGGCATCGAGAGGATTTGTAATGACTATCACAAAGGATTTGGGACAATGTGTCTTAATGGCCTTCCCAACTTTTTGGATGACGTCGCTGTTGATGGAAATAAGATCATCGCGGCTCATGCCCGGTTTTCTAGGGATGCCAGCTGTCACAATCACGACATCTGAATTGGCTAATTCTTGGAAATCTGTGCTGCCATAAAAGGCACCATCACAGCCTTCAATGGGCATAGATTCGGCAATATCCAGCCCTTTCCCTTGGGGAATCCCATCGACGACATCAAGGAGTACCACATCTCCCAGTTCTTTGAGCCCAGCTAGATACGCCAGAGTTCCGCCAATATTTCCAGCGCCGACCAGTGCAATTTTATTACGAATATGTGACGTCATCGTTTTTCCTTCTTTAAAGAATTTGACGATGGGAGTGTACACTTAAAAGCGAACTGCTTAAAGGGGGGTAAAAATCTTCTCCAAGAATGCTTGGCCAATTTGGAGACCTTGACGATCTATGCCGTGCTCCAAACCCTTAATAATTTTCCACTCAGCTGGGATATTATGGCTTTTAAGTTGATCAACGGAATAATGCAAGGTTGATACGGGGATAACTTGATCTTGCTCGCCATGCACCAAAGAGACCAAAGGCAGCGGGTTGGCCAAGTGATTAAATATTTTGCCATCGTTAACGACAGCGCCAGAGTATCCTAGGATACCCCCAAAGGATTTTTTAAGTCCCGATGCAAAAGCCATAACAGTTCCTTGGGAAAAGCCTACTAAGACTATTTTTTCAGGATCAAGGTCGTATTTACCCATAAGAGATTCTATGTATTTGTCGAGGATGGATGTTGCGAGATGAATTTCTTGGATCATCCCCTTCATATCGTCAGGTGTAAAATTGAACCATTGGTAGCCCGATGGATTTGCTTGGCATGGGAAGGGCGCATTTGGAGATGCAAATAAAATGTTTGGGAAAGCTGGGGCCCATTCCTTTCCCAGGGACAAAAGATCAGCCCCATTGGCTCCATATCCATGCAGAAAAATGACAGCGCATTCGGGGGTGCCTTTGGATAGTGGTTCCAGAATCGGTCCGGAAAGATTTTCTAAGGTGTTCATAAAGATTGCTTACTCTGATTTGAGTTTGTTTTCAATGGGAAGGTCACAAAATATTCCGTCGTTAACGGTTTGTTAACCTTTTGATGGTAGGCTAAGAATAGGCTTTAACATCAGGTAGTTGAGGAGAGCTATGTTTGAATTTGTAAAAGAATCAGGGCCGTTCATGGTGGTTCGTGCGTCAGATACAGTTACGGAGGACGACTATAAACTTATTGCGCCCATGTTAGATAAGTTGATTAAAATGAATGGGACGCTTTCCTGTCTCATCGATGTATCCAAGGTAACTGATATCACGCCAGGCGGGATTCTTGAGGATTTCAAACTGAGTCATCGACACAAGGATGATTTTAAAAGAGTTGCCATCATGGGCAAAAAGTCCTGGATGGATGAGATGGCCGCTATTAGTAATGCGCTTTCTAATGCCGAAATTCAGTATTTCGATGAAGATGAAGAATCTCAAGCCATGGAGTGGTTAGAGGAAAAATGACGGCGTCCATTTTTTCGAGGAGTTGATCTATGTTTAAAATTATAAGCGAGGAGCCTAACTTGTTGGCAATCCAAGGATCCGGAAGCCTTTCCATTTTGGATTACAAAGATGTCATGCCCAAAATTGAAAAGTATATTCAAGGAAACAAAGAGGCAAATTTCGTAATAGACGTTCGGGATGTATCGGGAATCACCACGGAGGCGATCATTGAAGACTTTAAATTTAGTCACAAATACTGCGGGAAATTTGGACGAATTGCCATCATTGGCAAGAAGTCCTGGATGGATTCCCTCATAGAAATGAGCTCAAAACTCAGCAAAGCGGAAATAAAGCACTTTCTTCCCAAAGACGAGTTCATGGCCTTCGATTGGGCCAAGGGGATAGGAGAGTAGGAAGGGGAAGCTGCTTAGAGAAGAGGGCTGTCTTCACCACTCTCGGACAACCACTCGTTTAATTTGGTCCAACGGTTGCGGACTTGTTTTTCCTTGATGGCCATTTCGAAGGCCCGCATTTGTCCCACGAGGACGACCAGTTGTTTTCCGCGGGTCATGCCCGTATAGACCAAATTACGTTGTAGCATGGGATAATGTTGGGTCATAAGAGGAACGACGATGGCGGGGTATTCTGATCCTTGGGATTTGTGGATGGTGATGGCATAGGCCAAGGTGAGCTGTTCCAATTCCTTGTATGTATAGGAAATGAGTTTCTCCTCATAGGATACCATGAGCTGTTCATCTTCTTTATTCACATCGGCCACATAGCCGATGTCCCCATTGTACACATCCTTATCGTAGTTATTTTCTATCTGCATGACCTTATCTCCAATGCTAAAGGTCATGTCATTCTTCTTGATGGATTTCGTGGAAATGGGATTCAGGAGTTGTTGAAGTTCAACATTTAAAGATTGGGTGCCCAATAAGCCTCTGTTCATGGGGGAAAGGACCTGAATATCTTTCATGGGATCAAATCCAAATTTTTGCGGAATGCGTTCTTTGACGATGTGCATGATTTTTTCAAGCGCATTTTCAGGGTGCTCACATTTGACGAAAAAGCAGTCGGATTCGACAGGGGCCGTTGGAAAATTAGGGGTGATTCCCTGATTGATCATATGGGCATTCAGAATAATTTGGCTGCCAGCCCCTTGGCGGAATATTTCTGTCAGGCGAACAACAGATATTTGTTTCGAGGATATCATGTCCTTCAAGACACTTCCTGGGCCAATGGAGGGTAGCTGATCCACGTCTCCTACGAATAGAACAGCTGCTGAAGAGGGGATGGCCTGCAGGAGAGAACGGAATAAAGTAATATCCACCATGGAAAACTCATCGACGACCAACAAGTCGCATTCTAGGGGATCCGTCTCATTGCGCTGAAACACCTTTTGGAGGGGATTCATTTCCAAAAGTCTGTGAATGGTTTTTGCTTTCTTATTTGTACTTTCTGCAAGCTTTTTTGCGGCCCTTCCTGTTGGGGCACAAAGGGCAACTTTTAGGTTTTGTTTCTCCAAAATGCTGAGAAGACTATTTACAAGCGTTGTTTTTCCAACACCGGGTCCCCCCGTCAGAATCAGTAGTTTCGAGTGCAATGCTGTATGCAGGGCTTCTTTTTGACTATTTGCCAGCTCGATATTTAACTTTTCTTCAACCAGAGGGATCGCTGTTTTAGGATCTACATCTATCCAAGGAACGGATCCCTCGGCTAGTTTTTGAAGCAATTGTGCGCAATTTTTTTCTAGATTATAGAGTTCTTTTAGAAAAATGCAGTTTTGGTCCCCTATGGTGGCTTCTACAGCTTTGCCAGATAAAAGTTCTGCTTGGAGGGCTGTTTCAACAAGATCTCTTGAGACTTGTAAAATATCTTCTGCCATATCAAGCAAAGACTCACGAGGAAAGCCACAATGGCCACTTTCCCTGGCTTGCTGAAGTGCATAGAGAAGGCCTGCTTGGGCGCGAAGAGGTGAGTCTCTTTCAATGCCCATTTTTTGAGCAATGGTGTCGGCGGTCAAGAAACCGATGCCGCGGATATCATTTGCTAATCGATAGGGATTTTGAGTTAGCAACTCTACAGATTTGGCCCCATATGCCTTAAAAATTTGGGAAGCTTTCAGGGTGCTGATACCATTTTGATATAGGAAAATCATAATGTCACGAATGGTTTTTTGCCCAGCCCAATCTTTTCGGATGGTGTGATAGCGCACGCCTCCTATTCCTTCTACTTCGAGGAGCCGTTCCGGTTCGTCCTCGATGATCTCTAAGACTTTCTCTCCAAATTTTTCCACAAGTCGTTTGGCATATTTAGGCCCGATGCCTCTTATCGAGCCAGAAGAAAGGTATTTTTTAATGCCTTCGATGGTTGCTGGAGGGACGGCCCGTAAGGCTGTGGCTTTAAATTGGGGACCGAATTTTTTATCTTGAATCCAGGTCCCTTCCGCATGGAGCTTTTCCCCCTCAGAGGCTTGAAGGATATTGCCGACAACTGTAACCAGGCCCTTATGGTCTTTGGCTTTAACGCGTATTACCGAGAACCCGTTGTCTTCGTTGTGAAAGACAATACGTTCTATAATGCCCTCCACGATTTTAATATCTGGGGACTGAGGATCAGAATTCAGGGATACGGACATAGGGCTAAACCAATATTTTACAATAACTCAGCCCATCTTGGACGAAATACCCCCTACGTTTCAAGCCTTATAAGACATTAAGGCGTGCAAAAATGGAAACATACTTTTTTGGAGCATACCAAACAGATCATTGTAAAATTTTACTATATTTGGTATGCGTTGATTCATCATGCCAAGATTTATAGCCAATAAGACTTGTTTGCGACAAAGTTCCTGATACAGATATCCCGAAATTTTAGATGAAGAAACGGTTCAGGAAGGCGAAACTAAAAAAATATCCACAAAATAGAGGGAGACGAAAATGACTCTAGAAATCTTCATAGGGTTAGTTGCCTTTATAGGAATACTCGTCGCCATTGGGGCCCTCCAACTTAAGAAAGTCACCAGTGAAAATCAGTACCTTTTAGCAGGACGACAAACGGGCCTCTTTGCCTTGATCGCAACATTGGTGATGACAGAGTTCAATACGACTACGCTTATTGCTTTTTCTGGAGCTGGAATTGGTGCGGGATGGTGGGGGCTGGCTTTGCCGTTTATCTTCTTCGTTGGGCTTCTATTCTATGGTCTGACGGTGGCCAAGAAATGGAAAAATTTTAATGGCGTATCTGTGGCTCATTTCTTTACCCAACGCTATGGCAAAGACATTGGCGCATTGGTAGCAGTCATTTTGTTTTCTGCCATGGCCATGTTTAGTGCAACCTATGTGAAGTCTCTGACGCTAATGTTTCTTCCCCTCTTCCCCGACTGGTCTCCCTGGACTTTAAGTGCTGTTCTGGTGGGGAGTGTCCTTTTAATGACGCTTCGGGGCGGATTGGTGTCGATTATTCGCACAGATCTGGTGAGTTTCGTCCTGGCCTGTTGCTTAATGCCATTGCTTTTTCTTTTTGTGGCACAGATACCAGAGAGTGCTCCAGCTGCTCCGATGAGCTTTGCCCAGATGCAAATGGCACTTCCGGTGGAGTTTGTTTTCTCTTTGATCGTTTTGACGATGTTTTCATACATTATTGCGCCCTGGTATGGCCAGAAAATTGTGTCGGCAAAATCTCCCTCCATTGCAAGGAGCGCAGTCCTGCTGTCGGCATTATTTGTCTTTGTTCTATACGGCATTGGGGTGCTTAGTGTCTATTTCTTTTCCCAGAAAGGATACATGAGTGATAATCCAGAGCTGAGCCTACCGTACTTGTTAAACATTGCCGTCCCCCAGAATTTGCAGGGCATTTATTATGGACTCTTTTTTGCTATTGCGGCCACAACCCTTTCTGGGGTTTGGAGTGCCATGGTGACCCTAGTGGTGGGCAAAAGATTAGAGGCAGGGAAAGAAGGCTTAAAGCGCAGTATGTCTCTGATGCTATTATGTGCGTTCCTCTCCTATGCGCTAGGAAATGGAGTCGTTGATAGTGTTTTGAACAAAATGATCTTGGCCAACATTCCGGTGGTTGCTCTGGCCTTTGCTCTTCTCGGAGGGTTTTACTGGAAGAAAACATCTCGAGTGGGAGTCTACGCATCCATTGCTGTCGGGTTGGCCGTGGGAACCACCAGCTATTTGTATTATGGAGAAGCTGGCCTGTATACCTGGTATTGGGCTGTCTATGGAGTCCCCCTTATTTTCCTTTCAGGAATCGTTGGATCAATCCTATTTCCGGAGGAATCGTCTACTTTTTCAGGTGCAGGTAAAGCCATTCTCACGGAAAGCGCATAACTTTGATTTTCCTAGACAATTGCTGGGGTTTTGTGGTTATATGACTTTCAAATGCGCAGAAAACAAAGGAAAACTTTGATTTAGGCGCCTAAAGAATTTACTTTCAGCCCCATTTGATTAGAGGAGAAGATCATGAGTGTACTAACTGGAAAAGAAGCACCGAATTTTAAGGCGGTCACAGTATTCGGCAATGAATTCAAGGACATAGAATTAACCCAGTATCGCGGAAAATATGTGGTCCTCTTTTTCTATCCTCTAGATTTTACATTTGTTTGCCCTACGGAGCTTCATGCATTTCAGAGTTGTTTAAGCGCCTTCAAAAAGCGGAATGTTGAAGTGCTGGGTTGTAGTGTGGATAGCCAGTTTTCGCACCTTGCTTGGCTCAATACACCCAAAAATAAAGGCGGCATTCAGGGAATCGAGTACGGACTTGTTGCTGATATAGGTGGGGATATTGCCAAGAGTTACGATGTTTTGAGTGACGAAAAAGTTGCCTACAGAGGACTTTTTGTCATTGATAAGGAAGGAATCGTGAGACATCAGTTGGTGAATGATTTACCACTAGGGCGGAATGTTGAAGAAGTGCTTCGAACGGTTGATGCATTACAACATCATGAAAAGCACGGGGAAGTTTGCCCAGCTAACTGGACTCAAGATGATGAGGCTATCCAAACAACCCAAGAAAGTGTCGGCGCTTATTTGGATAAAAAAGTAAGCTAGTAATCACGAAATCGGGACCTCTGGCTGATGTGCAAATGAGCCAGAGGTTTTTTTATGTCTGCACACAAACTTAATTTGGAAACTGATCAAGTTTCTTTTCTAATTTAGGATCTATCCACCAAGTGTCAAAGCCAATGGAATACTTGGGTGTGATTTTGGGGTGTCCAAACATATTCCAATAGGCAAGTCGATAATAATTATAGTACCACATGGGGATTACGTAGTGTCCCCATAATAGAACGCGATCAAGAGCATGGGTTGTATTTAAAAGGGTTTCCCAATCTTGAGATGCTGTTAATTGTTCTACAAGTGCATCAACAACGGAATTTTTGATGCCAGCAAGATTTCTTGAACCAGGAAAATCTGCAGCTTCGGATCCCCAAAAATTTCTCTGTTCATTTCCGGGACTAGAACTTTGAGCAAAACCGCCAGCAGCAAGAAGATCAAATTCAAAATTTTCAACGATATTTTGATATTGAGCAGTATCAATGACTCTTATTTTTCCCTCAACCCCCAAGAGTTCAAGATTACGAATGAAAGCGAGAATAATTTTTTCAAAAGCTGGCGAGTTGGTCAGGATCTCAAATTTCATTGGATCCCCTGTTTTTTTATTCACAAGTTTATGATCTTTGAGAACCCAGCCTGCTTCTTTTAATAGGGAAAGAGCTATTGAAAGATTTTCACGTATATTTCCCGAGCCATCCGATTTCGGAGGGGAATATTCTTGCGAGAAGACTTCTTTAGGCAACTTGTCTTTGTAAGGGGTCAGAATTTCTAATTCCTCTTTGTTCGGGAGTCCGGAGGATGCAAAGATGGAATTGTTAAAGAAACTTTTTGATCTTGTGTAGTAATTATAGAAAAAATTCTTATTACTCCATTCAAAGTCGAAAGCATATGCTAGGGCTTGACGAACTTTAGGATCCTTGAAAATCGGCTTTCGAGTGTTGAATATAAAACCTATTAGTCCCATAGGGTTTTCATGGCGAACTTTTTCCAAAATTACATGTCCTTTTTTGACCGCTGGAAAGTTGTAACCAGTGGCCCAGACTCTTGAAATAATTTCACTTCTAAAATTTACATCTCCAGCCTTAAAGGCTTCCAAGGAGACAGTATTATCTCGATAGTAGTCATATCGCATGATATCAAAATTATATTGCCCTTTATTTGCAGGTAATTTTTCGCCCCACCATTTTTTGACACGTTCATAGGTTATGGATCTTCCAGGGTCAGCATTTTTGATTTTGTAGGGACCAGATCCTAGGGGAGGTACAAGGGTTGTTTTTGTAAAGTCTACTTTTTCATAATATTTTTTTGAAAGAATAAAGACATCTGCCCCTATGATAAGGGGAAGCTCTCTATTTGCCCCAGGTTTGAAAGTGAATTTGATGCTTTTCTTTCCGAGTATTTCAACTGTATCGATTCCTGCAAAATAGGTTCTAAATAGAGGCAATCCCTTTGTGCGATGCGTCTCAATGGAAAAGGCAATATCTTCAGCCGTAATGGGGCTCCCGTCATGAAAGGTGGCATCATCACGAAGATTAAAAATAATCCATGATCGGTCTTCAGGTATTTCGATATTTTTTGCAGCGTAGCAATAGACGGTAAATGGTTCATCATCACTTTTTGACATTAGAGATGCATAGGTTGAAATAATACCTGTTGCAGCCACACCTGTTATGATAAAGGGATTTAAATTGTCAAAGGTTCCTGGTGTTCCCAGTCGTACGGTTCCCCCTTTTGGGGCCAAGGGGTTAGTATAATCAAAATGCTTAAAATCAGGACCGTATTTTGGTTCCCCGTACAAAGCAAGGCCATGGGCCTTTTTGACGATGGGGGCTTCTTTCTTGGCATCACATTGATGTTGGAATATCAGCAGAATTGTTAGAAGGTAAAAAGCAAATTTTCTCATTTTATTCCCTTGAATTTGCACGTCCGTGAGTTGTTGAGACTATGGATTTCTACACGCAGCCTAATCTTTTGGCAAGGGGGCTGGGGAATCGCTCAACGTCCGGATATAAGCGATGAGATCGGCTCTCTCTTTTTCCTTCACTAAGCCAATAAAGGCCATTTTTGTCCCGGTGATGAATTTTCGGGGCTTTGCCAGAAACTCATTCAAAGCTTCATAGGTCCAAGTTCCACCCTTCTCTTTCAAGGAATTGGAGTAGGCGAAATTAGCAAGATGACCTAGTTTTTGGTTAACGATTCCCCATAAGTTTGGACCAATTTTGTTAGGCCCCCCTTTGTCGAGTGTATGACATTGGATGCATTTTTTAGCGATTCGTTTGCCCGCTTCAATATCTGCGTGTGCAAGAATCGGGCTAATTGGGTCAAGAGGCTTTTCTTCTTTGGCTTTATGGGTAGGTTGGCCTAGATCAGCGTTGTCGATTTGGACAAGGTAGACATTTTGTTCAAGAGCTTCAGGGGTGACTAGAGCGTCTCCAATTAGGCTGGCCACTAAACCAATTATGAGTGTAACCAGAACAGCTGCCGCAATTTTATTGAACTCTAGACTGTCCATTTTATTATTTTTTCCTTTTTAAGTGTTCTAAATTCATGTATCAAACACCCAGAATGAAAGCAACGATTCTTCATATCACAGATTAACAGGTGGAGCTATGACCGAACAGACTCTAATTGTGATTCCAGCACGTCTTCAAGCAACAAGACTTCCCAATAAGCCTTTGGCCGATATTTGCGGAAAACCTATGATTGTTCGTGTGTGGGAACAGGCCCAAGCATCCCAAGTAGGAGAAGTGGTTGTTGCCTGTGGTGAGCCAGAGATTAAAGAGGTTGTGGAACGGAGTGGAGGCCAAGCTGTTTTGACTGATCCCAATCTTCCCTCCGGGACTGATCGTGTTTGGGCAGCTGTTGAAACGCTTGACCCTAGTGGAAAGTATAGTCGAATTATCAATGTTCAAGGTGATTTGCCGACATTGGATCCCACAACGGTAAGTCGTATTTTAGGGACTTTATCGAATCCAGCTATTGATATTTCGACACCTGTTTGTCCTTTTACCGATGAAGAGGAAATAAATAATCCTAACGTGGTTAAGGCTGTTCTTTCATTAAAAGAAGGCGATACTGAAGGGCGTGCGTTGTATTTTAGCCGTTCCCCCATTCCCCATGGGATGCGCCCACTCTATTATCATATAGGGCTATATGCCTTTCAGAGAGAGGCATTAGAGCGTTTTGTCTCCTTGCCTCAAACGGCACTGGAAAAGGCTGAGCGTCTTGAGCAGCTTAGAGCCCTTGAAGCAGGCATGACCATACAAGGCGTCCTCGTAGATAGTATACCAGTCGGTGTTGATACACCTGAAGATCTTGAAAAGGCCCGCAGTATTGTGGCGAAACAGGATCACGCCAAGATCGCTTAGTTTATTCCTATGTTCTTTATATCTTGATTTTCTGGGCTGTACAGTATATTGTACAAGTATAGGAGGAGATTAGATATGGTTACAGTCACGTATAGTTCCTTGAGAGAAAATTTGAAGAATTTCATGGATCAAGCGATTCAAGACCATGTGAGTTTTCTTGTGACCAGGAAGTCGGGAGAGAATGTTGTACTCCTATCAGAGTCCGACTATAATTCCTTAAGAGAGACGGCTTATTTGCTTCGGAGTCCTAAAAACGCAAGGAGGCTCCTAGAATCCTTGCGGGATTCAAACAAAGCTTCAGGGAAGGAGTTTACGATGAATGATTTGGAAAATTTGGAATGAGAAATATTCTTTTCACTCCAAATGGGTGGGAAGACTATTTGTTTTGGCAAAAAAATGATAAAAAAAAATTAAGAAGGACAAATGATCTCATCAGAGATATTTCACGAGGGCCATTCTCGGGCGTTGGCAAACCAGAGCCCCTTAAATGGGATCTAGAAGGTTGTTGGTCTAGAAGAATCGATCCAGAACATAGGCTCGTCTACAAAATTGTAAATGATAATATTCATATTCTAGCTTGTCGATATCATTATGGAACATAAAACAAGCGTGTGTCGTGACTTCAATCCTCTTTCACATAAGGGTTTTTGCCAGTCTTTATATTGAGACGGAGAGGCACGCCATCAAGTGAAAAAGTTTTTCGCAGCCCATTTAGCAGATAACGTTTGTAACTCTCTGGGAATTCTTTGGAGAAATTAGCAAAGAGGACAAATGTTGGGGGGCGAGATTTTACTTGAGTCATGTATCGAACTTTTAACCGTCTGCCGCGGATCAAGGGAGGCGTATGATCAAATAGTGCGTCTTCTAACCACCTATTGAGTGGTGAGGTGGGAAGGCGCTTATTCCAAATTTCATAAAGTTTGAATACCGAATCGAAGAGCTTATTGAAGCCCTCCTTGGCGAGTGCAGAAATAGGAAGGCAGGGAATTCCTCGTACTTGGGGGAGTGCTAATTCTAATTGTTGCACGAGATCCTTTAAATAGGCTTTTCTCTGGGAGGGGGTAATCAGGTCCCACTTGTTGAGAGCGATTAGAAGGCACCTCCCCTCTTCTACGACCTGTCTTGCGATAGTTAAATCTTGTTTTTCAAAGGGAGATGTTGCATCTAGGAGGAGAATGACACATTCGGCATATTGAATGGCTTTTTTGGTGCTTATGACGGAAATTCTTTCTACTTTTTCCTTTATTTTTGCTCTACGTCTTAATCCTGCCGTATCAATTAAGTGGATAGGCTTATTTTTGTAGGACCAGTTAACGCCAATGGCGTCTCGTGTAATCCCGGCTTCTGGGCCAGTCAAAAGTCTCTCTTCGCCAACTAAATTATTGATCAGGGTAGATTTTCCAGAATTGGGGCGCCCTACAATAGCCAGTTGAAGCGGAGAGCCTTGTTCCTCATTTTCTGCTTCTGGTACTGCCTTATCAGCAAGGGGCTTTAAGGCATCATATAGGATTACGAGTCCTTCCCCATGTTCTGCAGATATGGGAAGGGGCGTTTCAAATCCAAGTGCAAAGGCTTCTTGAATATTGGCTTTGGGGTGATTGCCTTCGCATTTGTTCGCTATAAGAATGACAGGAATTCCAGACTTGTGAAGCTTTTGGGCAAGGTAACGATCAATTTCCGTGAGCCCCTCGCGGGCATCAATGAGGAAGAGAGCAACGTCTGATTTTAAGAGCGCTTTTTGGCTTTGTTGCCACATGCGGCTATCTAAATGTGTGCCTGATTCATCTTCGTAACCAGCCGTATCAATAACCGTAAAGGAAAGGTCTCCAATTTTTGCCTTTCCTTCCTTCCAGTCCCTTGTAAGACCGGGTGTTTCATGGACAAGAGCCGTCCTTCTTCCAACCAGGCGATTGAAAAGGGTTGATTTCCCAACATTTGGGCGTCCTATGATGGCAACGGTTAAGGCCATGGGAACCTACTTTAAGGCGACGAGATCTGCCTCTTCTGTCAAGAAGTAAACGGTCTCATCGGCAACAATTGGGGGCAAGTATGTGGTTCCAGGAAGCTCGATCTCTTCCAACTTTTCCCCAGTATAAGGCGAGAAAGCAATAGCCTTACCATTTGAACCGGCCAAGATTAATCTATCTCCAGCTAAGACAGGACCAGCCCAGGTTATAGGCTCCTTCTTGTCTTGCTCACTGTCAAATTTGGGCAATTGGGCAATCCAGCGAACTCCGGCGGATTCACGGGTGAGGCAAATGAGTTCCCCAGAATTTGTTGTGAGAAAGATGAAGTGTTCGGCTACAAAAGGAGTCTGGCCGCTTCCTATCTCTTTTTCCCAAACACGCATGCCAGACCGCATATATATGGCTGCCATACGACCGCAGTGGCTAACAGCAAATACAAGATCCCTATCTATTACAGGGGATGCTTTGATTTGTGGGAGGCTGGAAACAGCGTCTGAGCGCTTAAAAGATGTAAGAGAGTCTTGCCATAAAACTTGTCCATTATCGGTGCGTAAAGCATATATCTCCCCGGAAGAATACGGAACAATGACAGTATCTCCCTCGACTGCCGGATTGGCAGATCCGAGGAGACAGGCCGTCTCTGTAATGCCGCGATGGGACCAAAGCTTATCGCCCGTAGCTGCACTAAAGGCTTCTAAGGTATTTTCAAGAGTCACAACAAAAACACGCCCATCACTAACGGTTGGAGCCGCTCGGACTGGATAATCTAAGCTGGTTTTCCAAATAACATTTCCATTTTTTTCGTCGAGAGACAGAACGTCTCCATCGCTCGTTGTGACAAAAATACGGCCATCGAGACACGCAATTCCACCTCCAAGAACAGGAGCACTTTCCCTATCTTCTCGGGAGGTTTCCGTCCTCCATAATTCGTCGCCTGTAGAAGCGTCTAAAGCTACGACATCATTATCACCATCCACGGCAAAAATTTTGCCTTCATGGAGAACCGGGGTTGATAGAATGCGGTGACTGTCGTCAGCTCCACGACCGATGTTTTCTTGCCAACGTACATGGCTCATCCCAGCATTAGCCAATGGGGGCATAGCATGGCTAGCGGAACCATGTGCTTGAAGCCAGCTCTTGTTTTTTACGGGGGTACCAATCGTAATCGGAAGGTTCTTCAAAATCGGGTCAGCTTCAATTCCTTCACCGTACAAAATAACAGATTGCCTTTCACCAGGCAGAGGGGGCTCGGGGGTTTTCCCCATCCAGTCGCAACCAGCCAGAAGTGGAAACAGGAAAGCTAAATAATATAATTTTTTCATTCGATCCTTCACTCTTTTGTTTGATGACGGGAATGTTTCAAGTCACCGGATGTTAAATCTATGTTTTCGCCAGCAGCACTCAATACCATGAGCATTTGATGCGCCCTTTTCCTCAGGGTCGGGGGAGCATCTGGTGCCTGAACAAGCAGTTTGTAAATTTCTACTGCCTTCACCTTATTATTCAACGAATACTCAAGTGAACCAACAATCTCAAGTGCAGAAATTCTCCAAGGATTATCCGTTCTTGTTAGGGGTGTCAACTGATCTATAAGCGTTTGCTCTTCTTGCGATCCTAGTTGAAGAAGCGTCATTCTAAGAACAGCAAGATCTCTAAAGATTGGGTCGATGCTTGATTCAGCTATAAGCTGTTGATATAGAGCGATAGCTTCATCCTTATTTCTGCTTGCCAAAAGATGCGCGGCTGTTAATCGAGCGAGAATGCCATATCCAGATTTTTCTTGTTCTCCAATGCGATTTAGGATTTCCTCAGCTTCGCTTGATCTTTCTTCGGAATTTAAATTTAGAGCTGTAGAGTATTCCTTTGCAATGGCAGAGAGGCGTGAGTTTTCGTAATTTTGCCACAATACGTAAGCTGCGGTTGCTAAAACAACAGCACTTGCCGCACCTATAATGTATGGTCCGTATCGTTTCCAAAGGGCAAGAAGGTTGTCTTGGCGGACCTCTTGCTCAATTTCCGAAAATATATCTGTCACCATTTTCTCCGTCTTTTGGCGGGGCTCCTGAAATCAAGTCTTGCAGAAACCCCAAATTTGTGGAAAATAGAAGTTAGCTCTCTTGAGCCTATATAAAATTTTTAGCCGTTCGTAAATAGCTGTTGGCAGTTTTTATGTCGATCAATAAAGAATTAAGAGGGCCAAGAGGGATAGAGAGTTTTGCTTACAGTGGGGGTGCTCTCAGAGTTTATAAGGCTTTTACAAAAAATAAGGCAGTGAGGAACTAAAATGAAATTAATAAAATCTCTAGGAATGAGTTTAGCATCTGTGGCCGTTTTGGCGTTGGGTGCTTGTTCTACCCATGACGTGGATGTTCTAAGACAAACGGATCCTGTAGGGACCCAATTTACGAAAGACCTATCACAAGAATACCTATATCAGTCCGAAGTTGATGTGGATGATCATGATTTTAGCCAAGCAAGCATAATGGCGCGAAAAGGTCTTCAAGCTTCTGGAGGTGAGTTGGTTTTTGTAGAAGATATTGGCAGTTGGCCAGAAATTCCTGCAGAGAGCATTCAAGAATTGGCAGAAGGACGCGATGCACTTTTGTATGCCTTTGAAGCTGGAGCTACCCAAAGAGATACGACTTTGGCTGCTGAAGCTCAAGTTAATTTCGATTGTTGGCTTGTTGCTGAAGCTCATAGATGCACAAAAAAATCCAACGATTGTCATAGTGAGTTCGATCGTGTGATGGAAGAACTTGAGCATGGCCCATCAGTTTCCATTGATGAAGAGTTGTTCTTTGCTGGAGAAGGCGTTCCTGAGGCTTATTTGGTATTCTTTGATCTTAACAGTCACAAAATAGACGCTGGTGGCCTGGCCGTAGTAGAAAATGCTGCCAAGGTTATTTCCGAAGGAGATGTGAGGGAAGTGACCATTCTCGGCTATACGGACCTTACGGGGCCACAAGCTTACAATCAGAAGCTTTCCGGGGAGCGTGCAAATTCTGCGGAGAATGCTTTGAGACATTTCTTAGGAGATGATGCAAACAGCGTGCGCATTACAAGCGTTGGTCAGGGCGAAAAAGATCCTATTGTTAAGACAACAAAGGCTAACCGTGAAAATCGTCGTTCTGTTATCCTCTTTAGATAAATAAGAGATATAAATTCCATGTCATTAAGGGCCCTTCGGGGCCCTTTTTGATGACTGACTAATATAATGGGTATGTTAAAACAGTCAGCGCTTTTCTCTCAATTCGTGTAAAGACGGATATAAAAATTTTGGCTTATTCTGACTTGGCCATTCGGAACCCCATCGCAACTACGTACATTTCGCTGGATTCTTTCCTGCTAGAGGGTGGTTTGGCATGTGCAACTTTCTTAAAATCTTTTTTAAGGCGCGTGAGAAGGGTTTGTTCGGCCCCTCCTTGGAAGACTTTTGAAACGAAAACGCCTTCTGGGCCTAGAATTTCGTGGGCAAAATCATAAGCGGCTTCAGCAAGCCCCATAATGCGGATGTGATCTGTTTGTCGGTGCCCCATGGTTGAGGGGGCCATGTCGCTTAACACAACGTCAGCACGCTTCCCTTTGAGGGCTAGAATAAGTTCATTGTACGTATCGTCCTCATAAAAATCACCTTGCATCAGGACAGCGCCCGGAAGATCCTCCATTTCTAGCAGATCAAGGGCAAATACTTTTCCATTTTTAGGGGCTTGGACTTTTTCAATAGTAACTTGTGTCCAGCCACCAGGGGCAGCTCCCAAATCGACTACAATTTTCCCCGGAGAAAGAAACTTATATTTCTCATTTAGTTCCAACAGTTTAAATGCAGCTCGTGAACGATACCCTTTGCGCTGGGCTTCTTGCACGTAAGGATCACTCAGTTGGCGCCTCAACCACCTTTGGGAAGAAGGTTTGTGCTTTCTCGCATTTTTAAGTTCTTCCTTAGTTGTTCGGGAGGAGGGTTTCTTTTTCAATTGAGTTTTTCCTCAGGAAAATAAAATGTCCAGAACATTATTTGTTTAATTGGCCAAGAAGATAAGGCGTCTCTGGAATGATGATTTCATCCATAGCCAATTCAACAGCATCCGGGGAGCCAGGAACGGCATAAATTACGGTTTTATCCTTTGTTCCAGCACATGCCCTTGTATCCATGGCGAGAAGTCCAACATCTTCAGAGACATGCTGCCACTTTTTGTATGTTAGATAACGGAAAAGCTCGCCAAAACCCGGCAACTTTTTCTCAATGAATGAGTCTACGGCTTCCACAGTGTTGTTTCGAGGGGCAATCCCCGTGCCACCTACACAAACCACTATGGAAATTTTACTGGCGGTCAATTTCGATAGGTATTTCTTAATGTTCATCAGATCATTCTTAAGATGTACAACTTTTAGGACGCGATGTCCGGCTCTTTCAAGTTTGTTTACGGCTACTATGCCACCCTCTTTTTTTCCAGAATCAGAGGTAATGAGGACGGCTGCGTCAAATTTAAGATTTTTAAGCTCCGCGCGTTGGGTCTGAACGCTTTGAGGAAGAAGCTGGACATTGCTATAGACGGGTGAAATACTGTGGGATCCACATACGGTCAACGAAAACAAAATGATAAAAACTTTGGGACAGGATCTCACAGGTAACCTCTCGATTCTACAAAGTGGCATGATAAGAGAGATTAATTTCAATGCCAAGCTCTATTTGTTTCCAATATCTTCAGAGACAGAGATAAATTCCTGAAAAAACATTTGCCTTTTGGGTTCTAGATGCTGTTATAACAGGGATGGGAAAGGGAGATTTGGACGAAGGCCTTGGGAACCCGGTCAGATTCGGAAGAAAGCAGCCGCACCAAGTGTTCTCTCGGGTCAAGTTTATCCCTTTCCCGCCTGTTAAAAACTGTATAGAGATCCATGCCTAAATCATCAGCAACACCCTATCAAGTTCTGGCTCGAAAATATCGTCCAACTACTTTTTCGGCGCTCATTGGCCAAGAGGTGCTTGTGAAGGTCCTCCAAAATGCCATCGAAAAAGATCGATTGCCTCATGCTTTTATCCTTACAGGTGTAAGAGGTGTTGGAAAAACGACCACAGCGCGGCTTATTGCTCGCGCTATCAATTGCGTGGGAATTGATGGCAAAGGCAAGGCGACCATAAATCCTTGTGGACAGTGTGATTCTTGTAAAGCTATTTCAGAAGATCGCCATATTGATGTCATTGAAATGGATGCAGCAAGCCGAACGGGCGTTGATGATATTCGAGATTTAATCGAAGGGGTTCACTATAAGCCAGTTCTTGGGCGCTTTAAGGTTTATATTGTGGATGAAGTCCACATGCTCTCAAAAAACGCATTTAATGCACTTTTAAAGACTCTTGAAGAACCACCTGAACATGTAAAATTTATTTTTGCGACGACTGAAATCCAAAAAGTTCCTGTGACTATTCTGTCCAGATGTATGCGATTTGATTTACGCCGTATCGATCAAAAAGTCCTGCAAGATTATTTTGCTACCCATGCGAAAGATGAAGGGATTGAAATCGAGGAACAGGCTCTGGCCCTTATTGCTCGAGCGGCTGATGGATCAGTTCGAGATGGCCAGTCTCTTTTAGATCAAGCTTTTAATATGGATACCACGTGTATTACAGCGGACCATGTTCGGAAGATGCTTGGATACGCGGATAAGAGCAAATTATTCGATTTATTTGAAATTCTTTTGAAGGGGGATATTCAAAAGTCCTTAGGACAACTCCAGGGGTTGTATCAGGTTGGTGCAGAGCCTATGGGGATACTAAAAAGCCTGTTGGATGTAACCCATTGGATTAGTAAATTAAAAATATCCTCTGAGTTTGCAGATGATATAACCCTTTCAGAAACGGAAAGAGTCCGCGGTTTAGAGCTCTCCAAGACTTTGTCTAATGCCGTTCTGCAGAGGACTTGGCAGATGCTCCTTAAGGGCGTGGGTGAAGTTTCTACTGCTCCGCAAAGTGAACTTGCTATTGATATGCTTTTCATCCGCTTGGCACACGTTAAGGATATTCCTTCTGTTGAAGAGTTAAAGCAAGGAGTTGTGAAGCCGGAAGTTTCTCAAACGCCCAACAGCACAGCACCTTCGTTGGCTCAACCAACCGTCCCCCACCAACTAAATCAAGACATTTCGCCAAATAGTTTCGAAGAGGTGATTCAATTATTTGATAAAAAGAGGGAAGCCCTACTACATACATACCTTGTTCAGCATGTGCGTTTGGTTAATTTCCAAAAGGGCAGGATAGAATTGCGTTTGATGGATCAAGCTCCCAGGGACTTTTGTCAGAAGATAAGTAAATTTCTGACTGAATGGACCGGAGAGCGCTGGGTTCTCGTTATATCTGAGCAAGAGGGCCAGAAAACAGTTGGAGATCAAGTGGGCGAGGCCCAAAAGAAGCAAACACAAACAGCGGAACAGGATCCACTGGTTCAGAAGACATTGGCTTCATTTCCAGGGGCCCAGGTTACTGCATTGAAAAATATTACAATGGAAAAAGCAAAGGATTAGATTATGAGAGATTTCACACAAATGATGAAGCAGGCCAAGCAACTTCAAGCACAAATGGAAGAAGTGCAAAAGAAATTGGAGCTACTTGAAGTGACAGGGACTTCTGGAGCTGGGATGGTTGAAGTAACGATTAATGGCAAGAATGAAGCCAAAAGGGTGAAGATAGATCCTTCCCTTATGAAGGCAGATGAAGTGGATATGTTAGAAGACCTAATTGTAGCTGCTTTTTCAGATGCTAAGAGCAAAGTAGAGGCTCAGTCATCAGAAGAAATGGGGAAACTGACTGGTGGCATGAAGCTACCTGGTGGTATGGACTTTCCAGTATAGAGGTTAATCTCCATGGAAGGGACGGACCTTCAAAAACTCATTCAGCTATTGGCAAAACTACCTGGTTTAGGCCCCCGTTCGGGGCGGCGTATTGCGCTACAGCTTATCAAAAAGCGGGAAACATTGCTGCGGCCTCTTAGTGAGGCTATGGAACAGGTTGCGGATACAATTCATACCTGTAGTACCTGTGGTAACCTGGATACTCAACCTTTATGTGGTATTTGCGCCAATGCAAATCGGGATAAGAGTCTGCTATGTGTCGTAGAAGATATCGGAGATCTTTGGGCTTTAGAGCGTTCCATGGCCTATAAAGGATATTATCATGTGTTGGGCGGGACCTTGTCGGCTTTGGATGGGCGCGGTCCCGATGATTTAACTATTGAAAAGCTATTGTTACGGGCAAAAGGGGTGGAAATAAAGGAAATCATCATGGCTCTTAATGCGACTGTTGAAGGACAAACCACGATCCACTATTTGACAGATCGACTCAATACAGAGTGTCCTGATTTGAAAATAACGCACCTTGCCCATGGTGTTCCAGTAGGGGGAGAGTTAGATTACTTAGACGATGGAACATTAATGGCGGCCTTAAGGGCTCGACGAGCTGCATAAAAGATGAATCAAATGGATAAGGAAAAAGCTCTCCTGCGCGAAAATGCAAAGAAAAAGCGCTTAGAGATATGGAATCGTGGTGAGGACTTTCGGGAAGAGGTGGCTGAGAAAATCAAAAAGACTTTCTTCGATACTTTTTTTTTGCAACCTAAATCAAAAGTGGCTTCATTTTGGTCTATAGGGACCGAAGTGAAGACCCAACCCATTTTGGATAAGCTTTTAGAAAAGGGACATATTTGTCTTCTTCCAACCGTAAGAGGGCCGGAAAAGCCCTTAGTTTTTCGTATTTGGACGCGCGAAACGGAAATGGTGATTCAAAACTTTTTTAATAGTGTTTCTATTTATGGACCGCCGAAAAAGAATCTTGTTTGCGAACCTGACTTGATATTAGTGCCTTTACTTGCTTTTGATATAC
The DNA here is from genome assembly GCA_018662925.1 of Alphaproteobacteria bacterium. NCBI lineage: Bacteria > Pseudomonadati > Pseudomonadota > Alphaproteobacteria > Alphaproteobacteria bacterium. The sequence goes on from JABJFC010000063.1 coordinate 34,877, forward strand.
ATGGGACTCGATTGGGGTATGGGAAAGGATATTATGATAAATACATAGAATCTTTTCGTAAAAAGAAGAAGTTAATCATAGGTCTAGCTTTTGCCGAACAAGAAGTACCCTTTATTCCTGTGAGTACTCATGATGTGCCTTTGGATTTTGTAATAACCGAAATGGGCTGCCAAGAGTTGGGGTAGAACCTTTTTAATTAGACACCTACTTTGTATCCCTTTTCCACAACTCTTTTAACCTCTTAGGTCTGCCGCTCCCATATTTATAGAACTCATATCGCAAGGGATTTTTTTTTGAATAATCTTGGTGATATTCCTCGGCAGGATAAAACTCAGATGCAGGGACAATTTGCGTTTGGACGACTTGTCCTAATTCCTTTTCAATGGACTGTTTTGATTTTTTGGCTAAATCCCTTTGTGCATTATTTAGGTGAAAAATTACTGTACTATACTGTTGGCCACGGTCGGCAAATTGCCCATCTCCATCGAGGGGGTCGACATTATGCCAAAAGGCTTGTAGCAGTTCTTCAAAGGTTATCTGGCTGGGGTTGTAAGTAACCTCAACAGTTTCATAGTGACCTGTCATGCCGGAACTAACCTGTGGATAGGTCGGTCTTTTCACAGTTCCTCCCATATATCCAGATGTGGTCTTAGTCACTCCTTGTATGGCATCGAACGCTGCCTCCATGCACCAGAAACATCCTCCAGAAAAATAGGCACGTTCTTGTTCGTTTGTTTGGGGTGTCATGTTGGCTTTTCCGTGAAAACTAAAAAGGAGTATGAAAGAAGCGAAAATATATTTTAGCATGTTTTTACTTACTTTCCTTTACGCGGGGCCTTCTTTTTTATGCGTCCTTTGCTTTTTTTATAGTCTGCAAGGATGTCTTTGGACCAGAGAGTGCCGTGGACTAGGTAGTGAATGTTTTCAGCAATGTTCGTGATATGGTCACCCATTCTCTCGATATTTTTTCCCATAATAAGCATGTGGATACAGGGGCTAATATTACGGGGATCTTCCATCATATAGGTGAGCAGCTCTCGCATGAAGCTATTGTAGAGATGGTCTACTTCATCGTCTTGCATCCATAATTCATAGGCAGCTTTATCGTCTTGGGTAATATAAGCAGTCATGATGCCTTCGACCATCTCTTCGATTAAATTCATGAGTGGTGGAATAGTTTTAAGAGGTTCAAGCTTTGAGTTCTTTTTCAACTCTGTAAAACGACCCGCGACATTTCCAACGTTATCGGCAATTCTTTCTAGAGAGCTGGAAATTTTCAGAGCCACAATCACATGACGGAGATCTGCAGCTACCGGTTGGCGTAGAGCAATGAGGCGTACGGCAAAATCATCAATTTCATGTTCTAGTCGGTCTATCTTTGGATCGTCTTTGATAATTCTATCAGCTGTTTTTAGATCATGATCTATAATGGCCTGAATGGCTTTTTGAAGCTGAGAAGTAACTTCCTGACCTAGATTCGTAATCATGGCAACGAGGCGATTTAGCTCGTCTTCATATGATTTTACTATATGTTCTGTCACTGGGGGCATGATTTTCTTCCTTAATATCGTCCTGTGAGGTAGTCTTGAGTGCGCTTATCTTGTGGATTGGTGAACACATCTCCTGTCTCGCCGGCTTCAACGAGTTCACCTGAGTGGAAAAAGGCGATCCGCTGAGACACACGTGCCGCTTGTTGTAAATTATGGGTCACCATGACAATGGTAAAACGCTCCCGTAATTCATCAATAAGTTCTTCGACTCGTGCTGTCGCGATGGGATCTAGGGCTGAGCACGGCTCATCCATTAGTATGACTTCTGGATTTACAGCGATGGCTCGGGCAATGCAAAGTCGTTGCTGCTGGCCCCCTGAAAGACTCGTTCCTAATTGATGAAGTCGGTCGTGTACTTCTCTTAAAAGGCCGGCTCGTTCGAGGCTGCTTTGAACAATGGCGTCAAGATCCGCAGAGGATTTGGCAATTCCGTGAATTCTAGGGCCATAGGCTACGTTATCGTAAATGGATTTGGGAAAGGGGTTTGCCCGCTGAAAGACCATTCCCACACAAGCTCTGAGTTGAACCACATCTACTGACTTATCGTATATATCCTTGCCATCTAACAGCACATTCCCCACCACTTGCACAGTATCAAATGTATCATTCATGCGGTTAAGACAACGCAGAAAGGAACTTTTTCCACAGCCAGATGGACCAATGAGCGCCATCACCTCATTTTTTCTAATATCCATATTGATATTGAAGAGAGCTTGCTGCCGCCCATAAAAGAGGCTGAGCTTTCTTACTGAAAGTTTAGGCGTATTTGTTAACAAGATTTAGTCCTTCTTACCATTGTTTCTCAAAATGTTTGCGTATGTAGATAGCTATAAAGTTTAAGATAAAGAGAAAGAGCAACAATACCAAGATAGCAGCAGAACTATTTTCTATGAAACCGCTTTCTGGTTGTTCAACCCATTGATAGATTTGAACCGGAAGGACCGTTGCTGGCGACATGAGAGATTCAGGAACGGTCGGAATGAAAGCCACCATACCGATTAAAAGGAGGGGGGCACTTTCTCCGATTGCGCGTGCAATGCTTATAATGGTTCCAGTTATAATGCCAGGGATAGCCGAAGGTAAAACGTGATGAAAAACGACTTGAATGCGGGAAGCTCCCAGTCCTTGTGCTGCTTCTCTTAGAGCTTTTGGAACTGCTTTTAAGGCTTCACGACTTGCTATAATCATAAGAGGGAACATCATAAGGGCCAGGGTTAATCCTCCAACCAGCGAAGCGGATCGAGGGAGTCCGAATAGCAGCAGAAAAACAGAAAGAGCGAGCAGTCCAAAGACGATAGAAGGAACGGCCGCTAAATTGTTGAGAGAGATTTCAATGAGATCAGCCCACCAACTGCGCGGGGCAAACTCTTCAAGATAAACAGCCGTAATTGTCCCTATAGGGAAGGCAATGGCGAGGGCAATCATAAGGGTAAAGATAGACCCAAACACGGCCCCAAGAATTCCGGCTAATTCAGGTTCCTGGGAATCACTGTTCGTAAAAAAGCTCGTTCGGAAGGAAGTTCTAAGGTCGTGATGAGATTGAAAATCTTGAACCCATTCCTTTTGTTTTTCTGTTAGCTTTCCATTTTTTTTACCCTTTAGGTAATCGCTTAAAGCATTACTTACAGGAACCCAAAGTTCTCTTCGATTTCCCCAAAGGGAAGGATTTTCAGATGTCATGGCATGGATTGTCTTTAAGGTTCCCAGACTTACGAGATTAATGAGGGCAGTTTTATCTTCGGAGGAAAGTTTGTCTGTGAATTTTTGGCTTAATGAGACAGCGATCATTTCCTGATAAGCATCATACTTTTTTACTGGATCAGCCAAACGATGTTCCGGGTTAAAATAAACAGATATCTTGATCTCTGTAACAAAAAAAGCTGGAAGTCCTTTTAGGGAGATAGCACCAAGGAGAATAAATAAGATGCCGAGAGCAAGTGTTACGCTGGCACGGCCAAAGGTTTTAAAGGCGTACTCTTTTCGATGCCTTTTTCTTAGACGCTTTTTCTGCTCTAGCGACTGCCCTTCGGGCGTAAAAATAGTCGATATAGAAGGTGAAATTTGTTTAACCATAACCCCCCTGGAATCTACGCCTGACTCTAAGCGCTATAATATTGAGAGTGAACGTTAGAAGAAATAAAATGAATCCCAGAGCGTAGGCAGCCAGTGTTTGAGGGCTATCAAACTCTTGATCACCAGTAAGCAAGTTTACAATCTGTACAGTCACGGTTGTGACGGAGTCTAAAGGGTTTGCGGTTAGTTTTGCGGTAAGGCCTACAGCCATCACAACCAACATGGTTTCCCCAATGGCTCTGGAAACAGCCAAGAGAATAGCTCCCACAATTCCTGGAAGGGCGGTGGGCAACACAACACGACGGATGGTTTCCGATGAGGTTGAACCCAGGGCTAGGGCACCTTCTCTGAGGTTTTTTGGGACAGCGTGAATAACGTCATCTGAGAGAGATGAAATAAATGGAATGAGCATAACGCCCATAACGAGTCCGGCAGCAAGAGCACTTTCAGATGTTACATGCAATCCCAGCGTGCCTCCTGTTTCCCGAATAAAGGGGGCAACCATAATTGCAGCAAAAAAACCGTAGACGACAGTTGGGATTCCTGCCAATCCCTCCAAGAGAGGCTTAATAATGTTTCGTGTTCCTTTGCGGGCATATTCAGACAGGTAAATTGCAGCCATAAGGCCCACAGGTATTGCGACTCCCATTGCAATGATCGTGATTAGGAAAGTTCCCGAGAAAAGAGGAATGGCTCCAAAAGCTTGAGCATTAATAATTTCGGTCCCAGAAATGTCTTCACTAACAGCTGCTTGGGGACTCCAATAGAGGCCAAATAGGAAATCATAGGGAGAAACAAGTGTGAAAAAGCGAAATGCCTCGATAACCAGTGAAAATACGATGCCGAGTGTCGTCAATAATGCCAGAAATGATATAAGGACAAAAAAGAGTTGTATCATGTGATCAACATAGATCCGTGCGCGAAATTCTGGGCGTAATTTGCGGGCTCCAAAAAAAAGCCCTACGGCTGCTCCCGAAAATATCAGGCCCCAAAAAGCATAAATTCTACTTTCTGAAAGGGTTGGTGATTGTTTGAATATAAAAGGGCTGACGGTTTCCCAGAGGCCTAAAAGAAAAAGGGACGGTAAGGCACACCAAATTGCTAAGTAAAGACCATAATATCCTGGGAGTGAGTGGAAATTTCGAATTCGTGCATGACGTCCCGTTATCTGTCTTCCAAGGACATATCCAAACAAAACCCAGCCAATCAAAAAGAGCATCAATAGCATTCTAAGGCACACCCATAATTAACGATAGGTTATATATAGATTTCTAATTATGGCAATGGGAATAAGTTGTTATTGCTCTTAATTTTTATCTGCAACTTACGGCGTCATTCCTTTGAGCCATTTTTGAATTTTTTCTCTTTCATGTTTTGGGGGAGGAATCAGCCCTTTTCTGGCAAGTTCACCATTTTCATTCCATAGTGTTTCAGACGTAAAAAGCTCAAGATACTGGAGAGTTGCAAGAAAATTGTCTTTATTATCTGTTTTGAAATAAACATATAAAGCTCTGGAGAGTGGGTACGTTTTTGAGAGAATATTTGATAATGTTGGTTTAATGCTGTCTACAGGAAAACTGCGAAGTTTCTCTTCGTTTTGATCGAGGAGACGAAAACCCATAATGCCAATAGCATGAAGGTTGTTAACCAATTTTTCTACAATGAGAGTTGTATTTTCATTCATTTCTATGTAGGCACCATCTTCTCTGATGTATTGGCACATAGCTTCCTGACGGCATCGGGGTTTAAGGACGAGAGCATCAAAAGCTTCCCGGGTTCCTGAAGTGGCAGGAGGGCCAAATATTTTGATGGTTTGATCTGGCAGGTGTGGGGAAATTTCACTCCATTTTTTGTAGGGATTTTTAACCCATTTGTTATTTATGGAAACTTCCATGGCTAAGGCTTTAAAGAGTTGCTCCAAAGTCAGATCAAAGGGGGGAGATTTTACTGAGTGAGCAAGAATGATTCCATCATAGCCGATCTTGATTTCCTTAAATTCGTTGATGCCATTTCGATGGCATTCACGTTTTTCTGAGGTTTTCATGGGGCGTGAAGCATTCACAATTTCTGGTGAATCTGGGTGTGAACCCGCACAAAAGAGGTTAATGCCTCCGCCCGTTCCTGTTTTTTCAACAACAGGTGGCTGGTACTTGGAGAACACGCTCATTAACTCTGATATTGTTGTGGAAAAAGGAAATACATTGGAAGAGCCAACGATCCTTATATAGTCTTGAGCATAGAGAGGCGAAATCCCTAATATGCAAACAATTACGAACAGGAGTATGCGAAAATTCTTCACGGATCTACTCAGATTGGGCCTCATGGGCTAGCAACACGGCCAGGTTCACAAGTTCGGAGACTGTGGAGCCTCTTTGTAGAATTTGCACAGGTTTATTAAGCCCTACTAGAAGAGGTCCTATAAGTGTCCCTTGGCCAATATTCCGGAGGAGTTTAGAAGAAATATGGGCAGCGTCTAGAGTAGGCATAATCAATACATTTGCTTCACCTTTTAGACGACAAAAGGGGTATAAGGAGCGAACTTGCGGATTAAGAGCAACATCTGCTGTCATCTCTCCGTCGTATTCAAAGTCAACTTTTCGCTGATCAAGTATTTCGACTGCTTTGCGAACACGTTCTGAGTAATTCCGCGCAGGATTCCCGTAGTTTGCATGAGATAAAAGGGCTACTTTTGGCTCGTGTCCCAATTCGCGAACTTTTTGAGCACTTTGGATCGCAATATTTGCAAGTTGTTCAGAGGTTGGAATTTCATGGATTGTTGTATCTGAGATAAACAAAGCTCTGTGTTGATTTACAAAGAGGGATAATCCGAAAATCTCTCTATCTGATTTTGGTTCAAACACACTTTGGATTTCATCAAAGATTACGGGGTAGCTGCGTGTAAGCCCCGTAATCAAGCCATCTGCATGACCAAATTCTACCATGCAGGAACCGAAAATATGACGATCTTGGTGAACCATCCGTTGAACATCTCTCTGTAGATACCCCTTGCGTTGGAGTTTTTTGTATAGGAACTCAATATATTTTTCGTTCGCCTCACTAAGGGCAGCATTGTGAATGGTAACGCCTTTCGGTAGCTTCAATCCCAAATTGGAAAGCTTATGTTGAATGACATCATCACGGCCTATCAAAATAGCTTCGCCATATCCTCCACTGGAGTAGGCTATTGCCGCGCGGATCATTTGATCTTCTTCCCCTTCTGCGAAAGCAATCCTCTTAGGGTTTGCCTTAACGGATTCAAAGATAAGTTGGAGGGTAGCAGCCATCGGATCAAGCCGGCTATTTAATTGAGCCTGGTATTTTGAAAGATCTTTAATCTTACGGCGTGCAACACCAGTCTTCATGGCGGCTTCGGCGACGGCAGAAGAAATAGTAGCGATCAATCTGGGGTCGAACGGGACAGGAATGATATACTCGGGGCCATATTGGAGACGTCGACCAGAGTAGGCGGCAGCAACTTCGTCGGGAACATCTTCTCTTGCTAGTCGGGCCAATGCTTCTGCAGCAGCGATTTTCATTTCTTCATTTATGGTTTTTGCGTGTGCATCTAAGGCCCCCCGGAAAATATATGGAAATCCTAGAACATTATTAACTTGGTTAGGATAGTCGGAACGACCTGTTGCAACGATAGCATCGGTTCTGACCGACTGGACTTCCTCAGGCGTAATTTCTGGGTCAGGGTTGGCCATGGCAAATATGATTGGATTTTTAGCCATTTTTTTGACCATATCTTTAGACAGAGCACCCTTTGCAGATAATCCAATAAAAACATCTGCACCGTCTATTGCGTCTAAAAGTGTGCGATCTTTGGTCTCTATGGTATGGGTTTCTTTCCAGGGGTTCATGCCTTCTTTTCGCCCCTTATAAATGACACCGGTTCGGTCAACGATGGTAATATTTTTGGAAAGGGCACCATAGTTTTTAATAAGTTCAACACAGGCAAGAGAGGCGGCCCCGGCTCCATTCAGAACGAACTTAGTCTTTTCAATAGAACGGTTAGTAAGGTCTAGCCCATTGATCAGCGCTGCTAAAGCAATAATAGCAGTTCCGTGTTGGTCATCATGAAACACAGGAATATCCATTATTTCTTTGAGCTTGTCTTCTATGATAAAACATTCTGGGGCCTTAATGTCTTCTAAATTAATTCCTCCAAAGCTAGGTCCCAGGTGCTTTACGCTATTGATAAATTCATCAACATCACGTGTGTCGACTTCCAAATCAATACCATCGATATCTGCGAATCGTTTGAATAGAACGGCTTTTCCTTCCATAACAGGCTTAGAGGCTAAGGCTCCCAAGTCTCCAAGTCCAAGAACGGCAGTTCCATTTGAAATAACGGCTACTAAGTTCCCTTTTGCGGTATAATCGTAAGCACAATCGTTATTCTCGGCAATTTTCAAACATGGAATGGCAACGCCGGGGGAATATGCGAGGGAGAGATCTCTTTGCGTTGTGAGTGGTTTTGTTGGAGAAATTTCAAGTTTACCAGGACGGCCAGAAGAGTGGAGTGCTAAAGCTTCATCTTCGAGGGAGCGAGTATTTTTGGTCATATGCCTCAATCACAATTATTTAAAACAAGAAAGTTGAAACTATTCTCCAATCATCATAAAAAGAACAGCGATGCTGACTTTCTCTCTTAGAATTGGATGTAAATCAAGTGAATTTAAAATTATCTGAAAAATCAATTAGTTATAAAGATGCAGCGCCTTCTCCAATGCTTGCACAGTATAAGCAAATTAAGGAAGCTCACCCCGGCTGCTTATTATTTTTCAGATTGGGGGATTTTTATGAGCTATTTTATGAGGATGCCGTTACGGCGGCACAAGCATTGGATATTACTTTAACTCAACGAGGGGGAACAAAAGGGGAGGGGGTTCCCATGTGCGGAGTACCTTTTCATGCGTATGAAGCTTATTTAGCCCGACTGATCAAGCAAGGATTTCGTGTTGCTATTTGCGAACAAATGGAATCACCTGAAGTAGCGAAGAAAAGAAAGGGTAAAACTCTCGTAAAGCGGGATGTGGTGCGGATTGTGACTCCCGGAACGCTTACAGAAGATACGCTTCTTGATGCCAGGGCTCACAATTTTTTGTTGAGCATAAGTCCTCTTTTCCCGAAATCTAGTACATTAGGTCTTGCTTGGTTAGATATGTCTACGGGAGATTTTTTTCTAGAGAGGGGCAATTTGAATGCTCTATCTTCCGTACTGGCAAGATTTAATCCCAACGAAATCATTATCCCAGATAGCCTTTATGGTCATCCAGAACTTCAGGAATGTATTCGTGCCTACAGAAAGGCACTGGTACCAACGCCAGATAGTCGCTTTGACCCAAAGAATGGCCATGATCGTTTAATGGAGGCTTTTAATGTTAAGACACTAGAAGGCTTTGGAAATTTTCAACAGGATGAAATCTCTGCCGGAGGAGCCCTCTTAGACTATGTGATGCTAACACAGAAAGGAAAAGCGCCGAGACTTGCTCACCCCAAGAAAATAAATGCCCAGAAAACCCTTCAAATTGACGCCTCTACACGCAATAGTCTGGAAGTGAATCGCACTTTATCTGGCGAAAGTCAGGGGAGTTTGCTGCATACGATTGATAAAACCGTTACGAGTGCCGGAGCGCGACTGTTCGCTGCACGATTAAATACGCCTCTTACCGATCCTAGTGCGATAAATAGTCGTCTTGAAATGGTAAGCACTTTTGTAAGTCAGGACCAATTGTTGCAATCGGTGCGTGAGGCGTTAAAGAGATCGCCAGATATTGAGCGTGTTTTATCCCGACTTACTCTTGGGCGTGGCGGCCCTCGGGATCTGGCCGCTATTCGCGATGGGTTGAAAGTTGGAAAGGTCTTGCTTCAGATGCTTGGTCAACCACAACAGAAGCCATTTCCAGCAGGCATCAATAAAATTAGTAAAAATTTGGGAAACCATGAAGAGCTCATACAAGAATTGGAAAGTGCTTTAGCAGAAACATTGCCTCTACTCTCAAGGGACGGTGGTTTCATTGCCCAAGGTTATCGCTCCCAACTGGATGAATTCATTGAATTGCGGGATCAAGGGCGTAAACTTGTCGCAGACCTCCAGGGGAAATACAAAGAGCAAACGGGTGTTCAGTCTCTTAAGATAAAACACAATAATGTTTTAGGGTACTTTGTTGATGTGACGCCTATGCATCGTGAAAAGTTACAAGATCAATTTATCCATCGGCAAACTTTGGCAAACTCAGTTCGGTTTACGACCGTCGAATTATCCGAATTGGAAGAGAATATTAATTCGTCATCGGAAAAATCCCTTTTGCTAGAGATGGATCTGTTTGAGGAGTTAGTGCAACAGATTCTTTCGCAAGGGGACACTATTGGAAAAGTAGCCAGTGGAATTGCGGGCCTGGATGTTTGCACGGCTCTTGCAGAATTGGCGTCACAGAATAACTATTGTCACCCCCAGGTCGATGACTCGATAGCATTCACGATCAAAGGGGGGCGTCATCCTGTTGTGGAAAAGGTTCTCCAAGAATCAGAGAGCGATCCTTTTGTAGTGAATGATTGCATTCTTCAGGAGTCTGAGTCCATTTGGTTGCTAACTGGTCCAAACATGGCAGGGAAAAGCACTTTTTTGCGACAGAATGCCCTGATGGTTATTTTAGCCCAAATGGGATCTTTCATACCCGCAGAATCGGCGCATATCGGATGCGTCGATAAGTTGTTTAGCCGGGTTGGAGCATCAGATGATCTTGCTCGGGGCCAATCTACCTTTATGGTCGAAATGGTTGAGACAGCGGCCATCTTGAACCAAGCAACCGAGCATTCCCTTGTCATATTAGATGAGATTGGACGTGGAACAGCCACCTATGACGGGCTGTCCCTTGCTTGGGCAAGTTTGGAGCATCTTCATGAAAAGAACAAATGTCGAACTTTGTTTGCAACCCACTATCATGAGATGACAGAACTTGAAACAAAACTATCTCGATTAAGTTGTCATACCATGCGCATTCGGGAGTGGGAGAACTCCATTATATTCCTCCACGAAGTGATCAAAGGAGTGGCAGATCGTTCCTATGGGATCCATGTGGCCCAATTGGCTGGTTTGCCCAATGACGTCATAAAAAGAGCAAGCAAGATTCTTGAGCGGTTAGAGTCTCAAGACAAAGGGTCCACGCGTAAACAGGTTTCCGAGGAACTGCCTCTATTTTCGCCTTTTGTTCACCAAGACCTCCAAGAAGAAAATGTTTCCCCCATCGTGCGAGAAGTCGAGGAATTGGATCCCAATTCTATGACACCTAAAGAAGCGTTAGATACTCTATTCCGTCTAAAAGAACTTCTTGAATCATAATATGGAAAAATAAAGAGTTCCCCGATCTTGCTCGTCGAAATAAGTGCATGAATATTCCGAGAAAAACAAGAGCCGAGGAACCCTAAAAGAAATTACACTACAACGTTGTTTCCTTTTCTTTCGAGAACTAATTTCTCACAAGAAAACTCAACAGGCCAATTTTTTCAACATATGGGCATTTTTAGATTTTTTTGAACTTAGTGGGGTGGATAAAGCTTCTGAGTTGGACGATTGCTCTATCTTTATCAGTAAAAATGTCACGGAAATCCAAGGGAATTTACCTTGACGTACGCTTTTACGTACGCTATAATTGAATCATGAAGAGGGGTATAGAATGAAGACGTTTTTAACTGCAACAGAAGCAAGATCGAAGCTTTATCGTCTTATAGATGAGGTTCAGATGAACCATGAGCCGACTTTGATAAAAGGTAAAAGGTATAATGCCGTTTTGATTTCCGAAGAAGACTGGAGAGCTATTCAGGAGACAATCTATTTGGTATCCATTCCCGGTATGGTGGAGTCCATTATCGAAGGGGGTGAAGAACGACCTTCAGAATGTACGGAGGGAATAGACTTTTGGCCTGGAAAATAGTTTTCACCTCTCAAGCTCAAAAAGATAGTTATAAAATTCAACAAGCGAGCTTTCAGAAAAAGGTCACTTTTTTATTAGATATGTTAGCACTAGATCCTTTCTCAAATCCTCCCACTTATGAGAAATTAAAAGGGAAGTTAGAGGGTTTTTATTCAAGAAGGATTAACATCCAACATCGGCTTATTTACAAGATTTACACTGAGGATAAAATTGTTCAAATAATTCGCATGTGGACGCATTATGAATAGTAATACTATCCAGTACAGCCTTTAAGCCTAGCTTTTAATATGTGGGTTAACTTTTCTGCTTTCTGAAGCCAAAAAAGGAAAATTCCTTCAATTTCTGTTTTATTCGGGGGATTTTGAGAACTTCATTAATGCGTCGGTCAATAAATTCGTGGGTATCTTCATATCCCTCTGAAGTGTCGTTTAACCAAAATAGTAAGGACGACGTATAGACCCAGCTGAGAAGTCCTCGTTTGGTATAAAAATTAAAGTCCGTGGAGGTATCTCCGGCTAGTCGCCATATGGTGTCGACGGTACGATAGACGGTCTTGAGAGCCAGTTTTTTGTGGGTCAAAGGCACAAAATAGCTTTGGGTTTTTAAGGCAACAGACCGATAAGGATCTAAAATTTCCAGGCGTGTTTTGACGGCAAGGCTAATGCGCTCCCTGATTTTTAGGCTGTCAAAGTCAGAGCTTTCCAGGCGTTGTTTCATTTTTTCATCAATATGATTGGAAAAAATCTCAATGGCTTGCTCAACACCTCTTGGAAAGAAAGCCCTAAACAAGGCTGGATCATGGCCCAAACTTTGGAGGGCCTTTTGAAGGGCTGAGGTTGTCCAGCCTTCAGAAGACACATGGTCCAATGCCTTTAAAACAGTTTCAGATCTGATTTTCTCAAGAGACTTTTCTTTTGTCATTTTGCATGGTCGCTTGTTGTTGTTCCCACTCTAAGAGCTGTTCTTTGATGGAGATTCCCCAACGATAGCCTCGGAGGGCTCCATTTTTTCCTATGACGCGATGACACGGAATAAGGACTGAGATGTTATTTCTGCCAATGGCAGAGGCCACTGCTCGTGTTCCTTGCGGGTTCCCTATTGTTTTTGCAATGTCTTCGTATGTGCAAGTTTCTCCATAGGGAATTTCTTCTAGTGCTTTCCAGACCATTTTTTGAAAGGCTGTTCCCGTTTGGTTTGTCGGAAAGGAATGGTCAGAACTGGAAAAAATATCTGCAATAAGTTCTTCAGCTGCTTCGTTATTTTTATCATAATTCCAATAGGTTAAGCTGGAAAAGGAAGATTTAGCTCCAAAACCTAAAAACACGATCTGTCCGTTTTCAACACCGACAAAGGTGTTGCCAACAGGCGAATTTCCAAACCCACAAAAGGTGTTTGGAGCGCTACGCAACTTTTTGTTCCGATTGTAGGAGGGCCTGCTTTATTTTATTAATGGTGCTTTTAAGCAAAGAAGTATTTTCTCCTTCGACCATGATGCGGAGAAGGGGCTCTGTGCCGGAGGGGCGTATCAAAATCCGTCCTTCATTTGCTAGGGAGTCTTCACACTCTCTAACGACACTTTGAAAAACGGAGGAGTCTAAGATAGTTTTATCATCTATGGGGACACTTTCCAGAATTTGAGGAAGGGGATCATATATTTTGTTAATGGAGCGAGCGGGTTTATCGCTATCTACCAAAACAGCCAGAACCTGAAGGGCCGCGATAAGGCCATCTCCGGTGGTTGTATAATCTCCACAAATAATATGGCCTGATTGTTCCCCTCCAAGATTTAACCCCTCAGCGCGCATCTCGGAACAAACGTAGCGATCTCCGACCTTTGACCTGAACATTTTAATGCCTTGAGAGTGGAGATATTTTTCCAGGCCCATATTAGACATAACGGTGGCAACTAAGGCATTGCTTTTAAGCTTTCCCTGATTTTTCCAGGACGTTGCGATGGCAGCAAGAATCTTGTCGCCATCTATTATGCTACCTATTTCATCCACAAGAATAAGTCTATCGGCATCCCCATCAAGTGCGATTCCAATATCTGCATTGTGTTCTTTGACGGTTTGGATAAGCTTGTCTGGCATCGTTGCGCCGCAATCTTTATTGATGTTGCACCCATCTGGGGTATCCCCAATAGCGATGACGTCGGCACCTAATTCCCAAAAGACACTAGGGGCAACCTTATATCCTGCACCGTGGGCACAGTCGACGACAATCCTGAGTCCATCAAGTCGGAGACCTTTTGGGAACGTGTTTTTGACGAATTCGATATAACGCCCTTGAGCGTCATCCAGGCGTCGTGCGCGTCCTAGGCGAGAGGGAGCTGCAAGAGCTTTCTGTGGGCCTTCTGCGAAATTTTCTTCAATGCGGGCTTCTATATGATCGGGTAGTTTATGACCATCAGGCCCAAAGAACTTTAAACCATTATCCTTATAGGGATTGTGGGAGGCAGTTATCATTACGCCTAGGTCAGCTCGGAGTGTTCGGGTTAGCATGGAAATGGCAGAAGTAGGCATGGGGCCGACGAGAACCACATCCATACCAATAGATATAAATCCTGCGGTTAATGCTGGCTCAATCATATAGCCAGACAACCGAGTGTCTTTCCCAATAACAACTGTGTGATGGGCTAAATCTCGGAGAAATTCTTGCCCAACGGCTTGGGCAATACGTAAGACGATATCTGCAGTAATGGGGGCTTTATTTGCCATTCCCCGAACACCATCTGTCCCAAATAAATTTTGGGATGTGCTAGAATATTTAGAGTTTTCGGGCTTCTTTTTCATGGATATCTGCCAAAGAAATAATTAAACACCGGGTTCAGGTTCGGGCTTTATGGGGCGCGGTATTTTCTTTTGAGTGCTCGTAGGCATGGAGCTCTTTTTAGGAGCGGATGTTTTCTTGCCTTTTGGTTTTTTTGCGCCATTTTCTTCTGGACGTGAGAGAGTTTTTCCAGAAATAACTTCCTTAATTTCATCACCACTCAGCGTTTCGTATTCGAGGAGAGCTTTTGCTAATATGTGCAATTGCTTCTCATTTTTCACCAATATCTTCTTGGCTGTGTCAAAGGATTGATCCACAATGGATCTTATCTCAGAATCAATAACATTTGCGGTCTCATTAGAGACGTTTTTATGTTGGGTGACGCTATGCCCCAAAAACACTTCATGGTCCGGTTCTCCATAGGTAAGAGGTCCTAACTTGTCACTCATTCCCCATTCGGTAACCATCTTGCGGGCGATGTTGGTTGCTTGTTGAATATCAGAGGCAGCTCCAGTCGTCACCTTGCTTTTTCCAAAGATAAGTTCCTCGGCAATACGTCCTCCCATGGCGACAGCCAAATCAGCCAGTAGTCTAGATCTGGGCATAGAGATGCGGTCATTTTCTGGCAGGCGCATAACCATCCCAAGGGCGCGACCTCGAGGAACAATAGTTGCTTTGTGAATGGGATCTGAATCTGGAAGATGAATTCCAACCAGAGCATGCCCGGCCTCATGATAAGCAGTCAGTTTTTTCTCTTCTTCGGTCATAACCATAGAGCGACGTTCTGCCCCCATCATGACTTTGTCTTTGGCTTCTTCTAGATCCAGCATGCTAATGGTCGGCTTGTTTTTTCGTGCTGCTAAAAGGGCGGCCTCATTGACGATGTTTTCTAAATCGGCTCCTGAAAAACCAGGTGTACCCCGGGCAATCACTTTGGGTTGTACATCGGCAGCAAGTTTGACTTTTTTCATGTGGACTAGCAGGATTTTTTCGCGACCAGCAACATCTGGACTCGGAACAACAACTTGTCGATCAAATCGTCCAGGCCTTAAGAGAGCAGTATCAAGAACATCTGGCCGGTTTGTTGCGGCTACTAGAATAATTCCTTCATTACTTTCAAATCCATCCATCTCGACCAAGAGTTGGTTGAGGGTTTGCTCACGTTCGTCATTGCCGCCACCAAGGCCGGCACCACGATGTCGGCCTACAGCATCAATTTCATCGATAAAGACGATGCACGGCGCATTCTTCTTGGCTTGTTCGAACATGTCTCTGACTCGGCTGGCTCCTACACCAACAAACATCTCTACAAAGTCAGATCCTGAAATAGAGAAAAACGGAACGTTCGCTTCTCCTGAAATGGCGCGTGCAAGAAGGGTTTTTCCTGTCCCAGGGGGACCAACCAACAGGACTCCTTTAGGGATTCTTCCCCCCAAACGTTCATACTTTCTCGGATCTTTCAAAAAATCCACGATTTCTTCTAGTTCAAATTTAGCTTCGTCAATACCGGCTACATCTTTAAAGGTTATCCGGTTTTTGTTTTCAGAGAGAAGACGGGCACGGGAGCGACCAAATCCCATAACTTTTCCACCTCCTCCTTGCATTTGCTTAAAGAAGAAAGCCCAAACACCAACGATTAACAAAACGGGAAGGAGTGAGAGAAAAATCTGAAAGATAGAGACTTCCTCTTCGAGAGGAGCTGCCATAATTTTGACATCTTGTTTGCTTAACTTATCAACAAGTCCAGGATCGTTAGGGGTATAGGTTGCAAACTGGGTTCCATCGGAAAGTTTTCCTGTGACAGTGTTGCCCTTTATGAGAACTTCTTGAACGTTTCCGCGGTCCACATTATTCAGAAAATCGGAAAATGCGAGGGTATTAGAAGAAGTTCTTTGTCCACCGCCTTGGAAAATATTAAAGAGGGCAATAAGGAACAAGCCTAAGATCAGCCACAAAATCAAGTTTTTATTGAAATTATTCACTCTCTACCCTCGTTTACCTAACATTCTCTAGACTACAAATTATAAGACTATTTTTGAAAATATGATACTCAAAATTTAGGGGAACTCTGGGTATCTTTCATGGGAAAAATAGGGTGGTTTCCCTAAAGCATAGGTTGGGGCAAAACCAACCAATTGCAGTCCTAATTTCTCCAATTTCGTCAGACCGTATCTTATATGGGGTACACTGACAAGCTTTTCTTTGTTCCAGATGGCTGGGAGCGTGTATAACACGGGCCCTGGTATGTTTTCCTGCGGCTCTGTTGGGCAAAAATCCGCAGGTAAGATATGCAGCCCCTTTTCTCCAAAAGGTCTTACGAGATATTGAGAGTCTTGTGGCAGAGATTTTATGCTTTTAAACATGAAACGTTCATTCCACACAAAATGGGAGTCAGTATGGGGTATGGGGAACGCCTCTGGAATTTGGATTGCTTCTCGACAGATAATAATTGTTTTTTTCCTGGGCAAAAAGTAGCAATTTCCCAGTGTTTTGGGGTTTTCTTCCCGTTGCAGCGCTTTCAGAAGCGGCTCCAGGCTTTTTTGACGGGGAGGATAAGCATTGCCTCCAATACATTGGATCGTTCTCATAAGAACGCGAAGGGCGATATCTTTGGGGGTATCTTCTAGAGCGGATTTTTTTAGAGAAATATAGCCTTCACCATGAAGTGAGGCATTTCTGACGAGAACATCATTTACTATTTCATCCAGGGCTGCTCGAGAAAGGCCAGAGCGATAGGCAACTTGAGCGAGTCTGGAGGCCGTTCCTCCTTCAGACTCCAAACTGGACAAGATCTTACGTAATCTTGAGCGCGTAAATTTGTCACTTTGATTGCTGGGATCGTCCAAGAATGCTTGGTGTCTTTGGGATAATGTTGCCATTAGGCGCACTTTAGAGATGGTAAGCAGAGGGCGAATAACACGAACATGGTCATGTTCCACAACAGGTGCAATCCCAGCAAGGCCATCGAGGCCTGTTCCGTGTAGGAAACGATCTAAAACTGTTTCTACTTGGTCTTCTTGATGGTGCCCTAAAAGAAGGTGCAAAATTCCATTCTTATAACAAAAAGTTTTCAGCAAATTATAACGAGCTTTTCTTGCTTCTTCCTGGATACGTGTTTGTGGCTTCTCTCCTTTCCAGGTCAAAATATGATGTTCGATGGCATGGGCTTGGAGCCAGGATTTGACTGTTTCGGCTTCTGACTTTGATTCTGGACGGAGGCCGTGATCAACTGTAAGGGCGATAACTTTTCCTGAATGCGCCTTGGCCCAATCGTTCGCTAAAAGGCACAGGGAGAGGCTATCACTTCCCCCTGAAACGCCAACAGCAACTGTTGGACAGGATTCATAGTCCAAATCCATAAGAGATTCAAATTCCTTGCTGCCTAATGGAGCACAAGGCTCAGACCGAGAATCGAAAGAAGATGTGAGCGCGTTAAGAACAGCCAAGGCGGCTTTTTTCCTCTTCAGCCATCTTTTTAATAGAGCCAGATGTTAAGGGAAAAGTTGTCGATAGCTTCTTAAGAGAGGCGCAAGCTTCTTGCTTTTTACCCAAATGCCTAAGGCATTTACTGAGCTTTAAGAGGCTTTCTGGTTGTTTCGGATGTTTAGGGTAGTTTTTGAAGACTGTCAAAAAAGCCGCGGAGGCATCAGAGTAATTTTGTTGAGCAAAGAAAGTTTCACCAATCCAGTATTGAGCATTTCCAGCCAAGGGGTCCCTAGGGTGATCTTTTAGGAAAGTTGACAAAACAGCCTGGGCCCTTGGAAAATCTCCTTTTTTAAGAAGGCTCTGGGCGTAATTATATTGTTCTGCGGCCGTCGTGGGCAGAGGGTCATGCAGTGGTTGACTTACAATCTCCGTCGATTCTTCATCAGGCCGGGATGGCATTTGTAGTAAATTCTTATCGGGTTTTGTCAGATCAATCCTAAGGGGTTCTTCTCTTTCTTCAATAATATCTTCCCTGGGAGCTTTCCTTTCCAATTTTTTCATGGGGAGACGTGACTGAACAATTTTTTTATCCTCAGACACTTGGTGCTTTTCATCCATCTGTTCCATTTTATCGACCAATTTATCCATGGTGCGATTTGTCCTTTCCAGGAGCCTTGTGAGACGATTGTTTTCTTTTTCGAGGGCTTGAACCCTTTGAGCCATCTCTTTTATTTCAGTTGGGGAATGCTTAACTGAGATAGATTCAACTTCGTCTTCCTCATCCGAATCGTCCATACGGACAAGTTTTTCCTCGATACGATCCAGTTTGCGAATGATGCTGTTCATATCCTTTTGACGCGCGTCCGTAGGATGCGTATAAAAACTTGCCAAAAATATGATGAGCCCGAAACAGGCTAGGAATTTTTTGAAATAAAAGTTCATGTCCACCATGTGTCCTCATAAATGTATCCGTGGGCGCATCATAGGATGAGTCATCTCAAATTGCAATAAGAAGGAGATTTTAAGGCTTCGCCCATTTTTAAGAGTGATGTAGAGGTAGCAGCCACTAGGGAAAGTATACAGCGTATTTTTTGAGAAGTTTATTAAGTTCAACAAATTCAAATTTTTTCTCTGAAAATAATTGCATTGTTTTTTTGTAGAGCTCATCTGAATCGGCTATTATCCTATACTTATTTAGTCTCAAAAAAACGTCAACAGAAGCAAAAGAAACGCGCTTATTTCCATCGAGAAATGGGTGATTGATTGCTAGACTTTCCATTAGCGCGGCAGCTTCCTCGATAATATTTTCATAATATCCACATTGAGGTCTGAAGCATGCTGATTCCAAAGCTCCAGGATCTCTTATTCCAGCAGTACCACCATACTGGTCAATGAGAATTCTGTGAAGAGAAGCGATCTCAAGTACCGTTAGATATCTTCTCATCGCTAGCTAGCTTTTTGTACAGTGAATCAAATTCGCTAACGCTTTCGGCTAAAGCTTTAAGAACGTCTTTGCGAGGATTTTTACCTTCTCGTTTCGCAATATAGTCTCTCAGGGCTTCATCCAGTAAGCCTTGAAGCTGCCGACCCTCCTCTTTTGCAAGCTGTCTCACTGTTGCTAATAATGTAGGGTCTGCCTGAGAAGCAAATTTCTCTTTTCTTGTTTCCATATCTCTTCTCTCCTTACTACACCTAACATACTATCATGAAACATCAAGAAACATCAAGAAATTTAACTTATTATTTTATCATTATATTTGCACAGATCCTTGACGGGGCAATGGGGACACAGGGGCTTTCGTGCTTTGCAGGTATAACGACCATGGAGGATAAGCCAATGATGGGCATAGAATCGCCATTTTTTCGGAACAATTTTTTCTAAGGCTCTTTCCACATCAAAAGGGGTTTTTCCAGGCGCAAGCCCAGTGCGGTTCGAGACGCGAAAGATGTGGGTATCAACGGCAATGGTATCTTGACCAAAGGCTACATTGAGAACTACGTTGGCCGTTTTGCGGCCCACCCCGGGAAGGTCCTCTAGTGCTTCGCGGCTTTCGGGCACATTACCATTGTGTTTCTCCAAAAGCTTTTGACTTAATCCAATTATATTTTTTGCCTTTGTTTTATATAGGCCAATGGTTTTGACATAGTCTCTGACTTTTTCTTCGCCGAGTTGAAGCATTTTTTCGGGGGTGTCTGCGATAGCAAATAGAGCAGGAGTTGCTTTGTTGACGCCTTTATCCGTTGCTTGAGCCGAAAGGACTACTGCAATTAAAAGCGTGTAGGAATTTGTGTACTGCAGCTCACTTTTGGGTGTAGGCCTTTCTTTAGAAAGACGTTCAAAGAAAGAATCAACTTCTTGCACGGTGAAAGTTTTAGGTTTCATACACCTTTTTTAAAACAGATAGAAGTTGGGTGCAAGGCATTCCAAATCTCTCTCATTCCTGAGAGAAACCCAAAGATCCTAGCACTCAATTTTTCCCTTTTTTTTGGTTTTTTTGAGGAGCTGTCACTGTCAAACTCCCGGAGGATTTCTTTCTGTCTTTTTGTGAGTTTTGACGGGGTTTCCACATGCACTTGGACAAACATGCTTCCACGGGAGCTGCCTTTAAGGGATGACATTCCTTTATGTGATAGACGGAAGTTTTGGCCACTTTGGGTCCCCTCGGGGATTTTCAGGGTTACGTTGGTTCCTTCAATAGTTGGAACTTCAACGCTTCCGCCCAGAGCAGCTCGCGCCATAGAGATGGTTGATGTGCAGTAAAGATCTTGTTTGTCCCTCTCAAAATAAGCATGAGGTTTTACATGGACAAAAATGTATAAATCTCCTGCTTGGGCGCCTCGAAGACCCATATCGCCTTCGCTAGATAGCCGGATGCGTGCGCCCGTATCTACACCAGCTGGAATTTTAACGGCAAGTGTTTTTTCTTTCCGGATGCGACCCGTACTTCGACAGCTTTTACAGGGATCGGTAATGGTTTCTCCAGATCCTTGGCAAGTCGGGCAAGCCCGTTCCATCATAAAAAAGCCTTGTTGAGAACGAACTTTTCCCGATCCACTACATGTGGAACAGGTGTCGGGATCAGAGCCTTTCGCGCTTCCAGAGCCGTCGCATTCTTCACAGGAGGATAACGATTGAAAATTAATGTTTTTCGTACATCCGCTAAAGGCTTCTTCTAAGGTAATTTCGATGTCGTATCGAAGATCATCCCCTCTCCGAGAAGGCTGTTGTCTTTGCTGACCCGTAAAGTTTTCAAAAATGTCTTCAAACATGTCTGAAAAACCAGCATTTCCAAAATCGAATTGAAAATCAAATCCACCCATGCCGCCAGGACCACCTGCACCGTGACCGCCTTGAAAGGCTTGGTGTCCATAACGATCGTAGGCAGCTTTCTTTTGGGAATCTTTCAACACTTCATAAGCTTCGGAGATGTCTTTGAACTTTTGTTCCGAAGCCTTATCTCCCTGATTTTTATCAGGATGGTATTTCATGGCTAGCTTTCGGTAAGCCTTTTTAATTTCATCGTGGGAGGCTGAACGGGCAACACCGAGCAGTTCATAATAATCTTGTTTAGCCATCAATCAATTCCATCCGGTATTCAATATATATAAACCCCTCCCGTTTATAAGCGGGAGGGGGCTTTAGCTATTGTTTAGGCGCTTTTGCCCTTTGTATCTTTTTTATCGTCAACTTCTTCAAAATCAGCATCGACCACAGCTTCATCCTTTGAGGATTCTTCTGTCTTACCTTCTTCAGGAGCCGCATTAGCAGTTGCTTCTTTTTGGGATTCAGTGTAGATGGCTTCTCCCAGTTTCATAGAAGTTGTGGTTAGGGCCTCGATCTTTTTGCGAATATCTTCGAGATCCTCGCCTTCCAGCGCCTTTTTCAAATCTTCAGAAGCAGATTCGATGGCCTTTTTCTCGTCCTCTGAAATCTTGTCACCATGCTCGGTAAGGCCTTTTTCCGTCGTATGGACGAGAGCTTCCGCTTGGTTTTTAGTTTCAACCAATTCACGGCGGACCTTGTCTTCGCTTGCATGTGCTTCGGCATCTTTGACCATCTTTTCGATTTCGTCTTCGCCCAATCCACTAGAGGCTTGTATACGAATTTTCTGCTCTTTACCCGTTGCTTTGTCTTTTGCATGAACATGGACGATTCCGTTGGCATCGATATCAAAAGCAACTTCGATTTGAGGCATGCCGCGTGGAGCAGGAGGCAAACCAACGAGATCAAACTGACCCAGCAATTTGTTATCAGAAGCCATTTCACGCTCTCCTTGGAACACGCGAATGGTTACGGCAGATTGGTTATCTTCTGCAGTCGAAAACGTCTGACTTTTCTTTGTTGGGATGGTCGTGTTGCGCTCGATAAGACGGGTGAAAACACCACCGAGCGTTTCAATCCCCAGAGATAGAGGGGTTACATCCAAAAGTAGTACGTCTTTAACATCTCCACTAAGGACGCCTCCTTGAATGGCAGCGCCAACGGCAACCACTTCATCAGGATTCACACCCTGATGGGGCTTGCGTCCAAAGAATTTTTCAACCGTTTCGATGATTTTTGGCATCCGGGTTTGGCCCCCAACTAAAATAACTTCATCGATTTGGCTTGCGGTGATACCAGCATCGGCAAGGGCTGCTTTACAAGGTTTGATTGTTCTTTGAACCAAGTCTTCTACCAGTGCTTCCAATTTGGAGCGGGTTAATTTGATATTCAAGTGCTTGGGTCCAGAAGAATCAGCCGTAATAAAGGGCAGATTTACCTCAGTTTGGATAGCGCTGGAGAGTTCGATCTTAGCTTTTTCAGCGGCTTCCTTGAGGCGCTGAAGAGCCAACTTGTCTTTTCTAAGATCGATTCCTTGATCCTTTTTGAACTCATCGGCAAGATAATCGATAATGTTCTGATCAAAGTCTTCTCCTCCTAAGAAAGTATCACCGTTCGTTGATTTAACTTCGAAGACACCATCTCCAATTTCCAAGACGGAAACGTCAAAAGTTCCACCACCCAAATCAAAAACAGCGATGGTTCCAGATCCTTTTTTCTCAAGTCCATATGCTAAAGCCGCTGCAGTTGGTTCGTTAATAATGCGTAAAACCTCAAGGCCAGCGATTTTTCCAGCGTCCTTTGTTGCTTGGCGTTGGGCATCATTAAAGTAAGCAGGGACCGTAACGACAGCTTGAGTTACTTTCTCACCTAGATGCTTTTCGGCTGTTTCTTTCATTTTTTGAAGGATGAAGCCACTGACTTCACTTGGGCTGTGGTCTTTTTTTCGAGCTTGAACCCAGGCATCACCGTTTTTAGCTTTGACAATTTTGTATGGAACTAAGTCCATATCTTTCTTCGTCACTGGATCATCAAAACGTCGCCCTATAAGACGCTTAACGGCAAAAACCGTATTTTCAGGATTGGTGACCGCTTGGCGTTTCGCTGACTGACCAACAAGGCGTTCGCCATCTTCGGTAAAAGCAACCACAGACGGGGTCGTGCGGCCTCCTTCAGCGTTCTCAATAACACGAGCATCCTTACCATCCATTACGGAGACACACGAGTTAGTTGTTCCTAAGTCAATTCCGATTACTTTGCTCATTTTTTCATAACCTCTTCATATGATTGTACAAAAAACTTTGGGGAGCCTACTCATTCCCCTCACTTTTTTAGATAGGGCTTGATAATATTATTTCAAGGCGAATTAGAATTTTTTTTCTGGAAATTACAAAAGAGTTCCTTGAGAAATTTCCACGGATGGATTCGTGCGCTTTTTTGAGCTGGGTTTTTTCTGGGCGCCTGTTACGACAGCTTCTTTCTTTCCATCGTGGAATGTAAGTCGTATTGGTAAGCCTGGCTTTAATTTTTGTGCAGATGAAAGGGTTTGATCTTTCCAGTCGCTGACAAGGGCGAACCCGCGCTTTAAGATTCGTTCATACGAGGAACTCTCCAAAAGTTGTTCCAAAGTATGGAGTTGATGGGTTTTTTCTTTTAAAATAGTAGAATAATTTATAGCAAGTCGTTGGAAATACAGATCAAGACTGTATTTTTTCTCATCGATGAGACGATGGGGCTTAACAAGTTGAGACGCGGTTTCGAGAAGGGTCGTCCTAAGTTGGGCAATACGATTTTTGAAGGAAGTTTGGAGCCTCTCTCCACAGTCATCTCGTCGCTGTTGCTTGAATTCGATGATCTGAAGGGGGTCTCCGAGTCGCCTTCCTAGGTGGTCCACATGATTGTGCATCTCCATCAGATTTCGATTAAGGCTTCTATTTAGACGTGAGTGGGACTCGGAAATTCTACTCAAGAGTTCAGTTTTTACAGGCACAGCTATTTCTGCGGCGGCTGTCGGTGTGGGGGCTCTGCGGTCGGCAACATAATCTATAAGCGTTGTGTCTGTCTCATGACCTACAGCAGAGATAATGGGAATCCGACTTTCATAAACGGCACGGACAACACATTCTTCGTTAAAGGCCCAAAGATCTTCGAGACTGCCGCCACCTCTCGCCACGATGAGCACATCTGGACGAAACTTTTCAGACAGAGAGTTAAACCCATCGATAGCCTTAGCAACTTGCTCTGAGGCCCCATCTCCTTGGACCAGAACGGGCCATAACATGACGTGTCTCGGAAAACGATCAGAAAGTCGATGGAGGATATCCTGGATCACAGCCCCCGTAGGAGACGTAATGATTCCAATGAGATCGGGTAAAAAGGGCAAAGGTTGTTTTTTATCCGGATCGAAAAGGCCTTCTTCGAAAAGTTTCTTTTTTCGATCTTCCAAAAGTTTCAGCAGGGCACCAACCCCAGCTATCTCCATTCGCTCTACAACGACTTGATATTGAGATCTCCCTGGATAAGTCGTAATACGTCCAGAAGCGATGACTTCCATGCCTTCTTCGGGCACTATCCCCAGCTGTGGAACCATTCCCCGCCAGCTGACACCAGAAATGACCGCCTCGGAATCTTTGAGGCTAAAGTACATATGTCCAGAAGTGTGACGTTTTAAGCCAGATATTTCTCCACGAATGCGCACATATCCGTAACTGTCCTCGAGTGTTTTCTTGAGAGCAAAAGCTAACTCACTGACGGTAAATTCTGGAAGAGAAGTGGAATCGTGGAGAAGTGACAAAGCTTTTCTACTACCGTTCTTTATAGAAAATTAGATTATCTGGAGCCCATTTTCCATCAATGCTTTTCCCTTTTCCATAGAAAGAACAATTATCTGGAGATCGCGTAAGTGTTAATTTTCCATCTGAATTTTTGGAAGGGACAAGGTGAGAGTAAGTGATTGTGACAGATTCTCCGTTGAGAATGGCGTTTCCTTGCCAGACGTGTTGAATGTCGTTTCTATCCTGGTAGGATCCCATTACGTGTCCATCATTACTGATAACCACTGCTTGTGGGTATCGATCATGGGTATTTGAATAGATACCTTGAATATCTTTCGAACACGAGGGTGTTTTTGCAAGAGCGTTACTTACCAATACGAGAGATGAGCAGGCAAAAAGAACTATTTTAAGAGAATATCTCATGAGCTATTTCCTTTGTTTTCTGTTTTTTATCTAATAATGTCTTTGGCTGCTAAACTTTGCCATGTCCTCAAGCGTAGCTTTTTCTCTTTGTTTTGTAAATATTGCAAGGGATTGGATAGCTTTTTTCGCGTAACTCTCAGCAAGGCTCATGGTAATTGCAAAGGCACGGTGTTTTTCTAAGCAGTGCATCGTTGTTGAGAAGTGTTCTTTATGGCTGGAGGGGTTCTTAAACTGGTTTTCTAGGAAGGTTTTTTCCTCACTAGAAGCTGTCTCATAGGCTAATATGACTGGAAGCGTCACTTTACCTTCCTGAAAATCGTCTCCTGTGGATTTTCCAAGCACTTTTAGATCTGTCGTATAATCCAAAACGTCATCGGTTAATTGAAAAGCGATTCCGAGGAATTCCCCATATGCAGCTAGAGCATTTACTTCTTTTTCAGAACGGTCGGCTATAATAGCCCCAATTTGGCATGCAGCGGAAAAAAGGGCTGCTGTTTTTGAGCTAATTACTTTCAAATACGTCTCTTGATTTGTGTGAATATTTTTGGCGGTAGAAAGTTGAAGAACCTCCCCTTCTGCGATAGTAGAAGCAGTTTTAGAAAGGATTTCTAGGACTTTTTGGGAACCATCTTGGATCATACATTCAAACGCACGGCTAAAGAGAAAGTCTCCTACAAGCACACTTGCTTTGTTTCCCCATAGAGCATTGGCTGTTTTGATGCCGCGACGCATAAGACTTTTGTCGACAACATCGTCGTGAAGGAGGGTTGCTGTGTGGATGAACTCTATACAGGTAGCAAGATTTATGTGACGTGTTCCTTCATAACCGCAGAGTTTAGCACACAGAAGAGTCAGAATAGGGCGAAGCCGTTTGCCGCCAGCATTAATAATGTGTTGCGAGAGATTTGGAATTAAGGGAACTGGGCTCTGAAGCCTCTCTTCTATGAGACTATTGACGCTTTGTATTTCGTTCTCTAGGGAAACGTGTGCTTTTTCTAAAGGGGAGGGTGATGGTGTTTCAAGAGCTTGATTTGACATGAGTTGATGTTGATTCCCTTTTGTGAAAAAACTCTCTATTGGTTATTAGGTCGTAATTCTATGGAACATATATATACAGATGTATAGTGAGAAATCATCTGCGATCACAGTTGATACACTATTAGCGGGTCGTGTCAAACTTTTACAGCCAAAAAAAGGCTATCGGGTCGCTATTGATCCGGTGTTTTTAGCGGCTTCCATACCGGTTGAATCTGGCGAGACTATACTAGATGTTGGCGCGGGTGTTGGGGCGGCGTCTTTGTGCCTTGCCCAGCGAAAGAAAGATTGTAAAATTACCGGTCTGGAACGACAGTCTGATCTTGTCCTTTTATCTATGGAAAATGCGAAAGTGAACAGCTGTTCAACTCGAGTTCGCTTTATCTGTGGCGATTTAACGGATCCCGATGAGGATTTAGAAGGGAGTGAATATGATCATGTCATGACGAATCCTCCTTTTTTGGAGAAAGGGTCTGCGACTCTCTCTCCCTATGTAGGAAAGGCACTATCCAACGTAGAGTCTACAGCTACATTAGAAAACTGGGTTCGTTTTTGCCTAAGTATGGTCCGAATTGGGGGGACAGTTACTTTTATATACACTATGGACCGTTTGGATGAGTTATTGGGGCATCTCGGGGACGGTTTGGGAGATAAAATTGTATTTCCCCTTCAGCCTGATTCGGAAAAGAATGCAAAGCGCGTTTTGGTGCATGGAAAAAAAGGGGGCAGCGGGAGGACTTGTTTCGCTCAAGGATTGATATTACATGAGGCAGATGGTAGGTATACGCCTGAAGCTGACTCTGTTTTGCGAGAGGGTATGCCCCTTTTGCTTTAGGGTATTGCATCTTTAAGGGACAATATATATTGTCCGGAATGTTCTTATTGGGGCGTAGCCAAGCGGTAAGGCAACGGGTTTTGATCCCGTCATGCGTAGGTTCGAATCCTACCGCCCCAGCCAATTTTTTGAGCTATTGTTTGTATGCTAGATTGCTTCCATGGAACAGAATAAAGAAAATAGTCATTGCGCCTACATTCCAAAGATCTCCCGTTTTTGGCTATTCTTCCTGGTTCCAGTTCTTTTTATCTCTTTTTTTTACCAGTTGGGGGCGTACGGGTTATTAAACAATAACGAAGGCCTTTATGGGGAGATCGCTCGAGAGATGCTCGAGAGTGGATCCTATATAATCCCCACTCTCAATTACGTTCCCTACATTGAAAAACCCCCGCTTCTCTATTGGCTTATTGCGATTAGCTACAAGATTTTTGGCGTTAATGAATTTGCGGCAAGATTGATTCCGGCTCTTTCAGGTGCGGCCATATGTGGGAGTATTTTCGTATTTGCCCGGCGGTTAAAGATGATTGATGTTGGCGGCTTTGCGGCAGTCATTATGGCGACAAGTCTTGGATATATTATTTTTTCGCGCATGGTTTTTTTTGACGGCCTCCTAACAGCATTCCTTTCATTGTCCTTACTGAGTTTTTACACTTGGTATAATGGGGGCCAGCGTTTATTTCTGCTCCTTTGCTACGGTTTTTTAGGATGTGCTGTTATGGTCAAAGGCTTCGTAGCACCCGTTCTCTTTGGTTTGGTTGTGGGAGGATTTCTTCTTTGGGAAAGAGCCTTTTGGTCCAAACTGAGAAAATGTCTAGATCCCATCGGGATCCTGATTTTCGTGGCCATAGTGCTGCCGTGGCATTTGTGGGCGAGTCTAGAGGAAGAAGGCTTCTCCTGGTTTTATTTTATAAATGAGCATGTTCTTCGTTTCTTGGATCTTCGAGAACCGAAGGACTATTATACGGGGCCCCTTTATTACTATATCCCCAGGATTCTGGGGTATGTATTCCCATGGACTCCCTTTTTAGGCCTGTTGGCTTTAAGGACCCAACCGTCACAGGAAGTCCTTAAAAAGTTCTTATGGCTCTGGTTTTTAGTGCCGCTGGCTTTTTTCTCTCTCTCAAAAGCCAAGGCCAATTATTACATGATTGTTGGGATTGTTCCGATGTGTTTATTGGTTTCAATGAAGATTACGGAGCTGCTTAAGGATAACCGTTGGTGCCCTATTCTGGTATGTGGACTTCTATCAGTTTTTCTGGGTCTCGTTTTATGGGGAGGTGCTTATTTCTTTCCTATAAAAGGTTTTGAAATCTACCAACCAAAGTCCCCATATCTCTTGTTTTTTGTGGCGATACTTTCTGTTCTAGGCATGTCGCTCTTTTATATAAAGCGCCAGGGGATATTTATGTTGTTTTCTGTCGCGGCTATATCAGGGGGACTTTTCATCACAATCCTAGGGAGTGCACAACAGGCGGAGGATTTTTTCTCTGGGAAAGAAGTAGGATCCTTTTTGGCGTCTAAGGATGAGGTTTATTTTTACAAAAATTATGAGGAACTTTCTTCGATTGTATTTTACCTCAAAAAACCAGTAACGATCGTTGACTCTGTGAGCAGTGATCTACGGTATGGAGAAGAGAAAGGAGACAGCAACAGATTTTGTGACTCTGCTCAGATGTTAAAGGAATATGAGAACAGGCCTAGGGAGGAAATTTATATGGTTGTTCACAAGAAGTCTCTTCACGATTTTCAAAATTCTTTTTTAAAAACCAAGTTTAATATTCTGTTTTCCAAAGAAAACATATTTGTCTTGGAACGTACAGATTTGCCTAAAAAGGAGCTATGAGTGAGCAGCATAATATCTATCTAATATTGATGCTGGTTTTAGCCGTTTTTTTGTTCGATAGTCCGATTAGTTCTTAAGTTTCATACTTAAGAGCGGGACGAAAGTCCCTACGTCTCCCAGACGTAAAGCCTCCCTGATACTTTAGACCGGGCACTTGTGCCCGGTTTTTTATTGTGTTTCTAGTCAAATTATTTGATTGCCATGATCCTGTATTCTTTACTTGTCCCATGATAACGGAACTGAAATATTTTTTTAGAGCTGTTCATCAGTGAATCCATTGTTTTATACAAATATCTTGCATTAAATACTTGCCTGTGTTAGGGAGTTGGAAATACTAAATAGGTTTTTATATGCGCATTTTACTTTCATTATTTATCTTTAATATTTTATTTTTGAGCCTTGCTACAGCAAGTCCTTCACGTTATGGCGACCCTCTTCCGAAATTTGCTGACTTTGACGACGGAGGAAGTTACCATGCGCGACAAATTTTTCATAAGGAACAGGAAAAATATAAAGCTGCCGTCAATGCGTATTCATTAGAGTGTGTGTTTGAGTATGGCTTGCCCGTGCCTCTTCTCTACGATCCCGCTTATAAAAATGAGTCTGTTTTGAAGCAACAAACAGAATTATTTGATCGAAAAGTTAGTGATCATCTCCGGGAAGAACCTTTTAAGTTTACAGTTGGCAAAAGAGTGGAATATTGTCATCCCGAACTCTATTTTTTTCCAGAGATTGCGCCAAATTTTTACGGTGAAGATTTATTTCCAGAAGGCTCGCCTGTCGAGGAGGATTCTTCTCATCTAGTTGCAAAGAGTATTTCCTATCAAGCTAAGATAATGGTTAAGTACCTCTGGCCGAATATACTACATCAAAGTGGCTATGGGTTAGTTGATTTAGATAAAGAACATTACGTGGAGAGTCTCAAAGAAGGAGATTTAATTTGTTTTTTGAACCCACTTGAAGACAAAGAGCCACTTTGGGGGATCTTCTGTGGTTATAGTGGGAGTGCTCGACCCACGGTTATGATGCGCACAAAAGATCCCATTTTTTCCAGCTATAAAAATAAGATCGTTGAGTGGGGGAATGGGGTCGATAGTACAGCACATGCTCTTGTTTTTCGTAAGAATCATAGGGGAGTTGTTCCAAAAGGAGAGAGGGACTCGGAAGAGATAGCAAAACAATTACGGTCTATCCTCCCTCAAAAAGCAAAAATTAAAGCCCTAGAAGATAGTGACTTTCCTTCAGAAGAGCCCGTCGTTCCAGTTTTTGGATCTGATGGAGCACAAAATGAAGATGCTTGGAAAGAAGAGTTAGTTAAGTGGAGCTCGGATGCGAAACAGATTTCGGAGGCATACAGGCGTTTTCGCGTAAGGCTTACCTTTAATCCAGACTTGTCAGAGGAAATTGACAATTCTAGTTTGCTAGAAGATATGACACGTCGTTTTGATATTGGGGCTTTGTTCTACCTTCATATGAGAAGCTGTGGAGACATGTGGCATCAGGAAGCCCTAGATAGTACATGTTTATTTGAGCCCTATCATAGGTGTGGACCAATGAGGGATGCTTTGGTGCCCTGTTTTGCATGTCCAGAATATGAACAAACCGTGAAATATCTAAATGAACAAATTTATTTTCTTTCGCATTTTTTGGAAAAAATCATTGCAGAACGTTCTAGATCAGAAGATCCTGAAACAATTAATCGTCGTATGAGCTTTGCTTCCGAAAATGTAGAATCACTGTTAATCTTTGATCGCCATAGGACCATGTTTTTTAACACAGAAGAAGAAAAACGGTGTTGGACAAATAGAATCGAAAAAACAGATTTGATTCAGATATTTGATAAAGCAGGCAAATTCTTAATGTGGTCGGCTTTTGCTCAACTTGATCCGCAGACGTTTGAACCCATGGTTATGATCAGACGGTTTACTTCAGAGGGGATTTATCAGAACGAACTGAGGTATTTATATGGGATTGAAGGGGCTCACGAAGTTCAACTTCTTAAAAGAGTATCTGGTTCATCTGATGGAGAGAGAGTTTATTATTTGACTTTACCTGTTTTTCGATAAAGCGAAATACAGGGGTCTTCCTCATTTTTTTTCCCCATCGTTTAACTAATTTCTTGAGTCCAAAATCTCATTGTGATCCGCGTTATACGAATTCAAACTTATTTCCTCAGGAAGGTGCTGACACAAAAAACTTGCAATTCTTCTAGAGTTCTATATTATCCAGCTATTCTCCTTTTCAGAATTGGTTTTTTTGGAAAGGGTGGGCGAGAGTCCACCTTATGTTTTTGGGTGCTAAGTTCATGAGTAAAGTTAAGCAGTTTGAAGATCTGATTGTCCCGATTTTAGAGGATTTAGGATACGAGCTTGTTCAGGTTCAAATGATCGGTGGTAAAACTTCTGTTTTACAGATCATGATTGATAGACAAGACCATGAGCCGGTGACTATTGCGGACTGCACTGCGGCAACTCGAATGGTCTTAGATCTCTTAGAAGTAGAAGACCCTATTGGGGGAAACTATCAGGTGGAAGTAACCTCGCCAGGTCTAGATCGTCCTCTTTTGAAAAAAGAGGATTATGAACGCTTTAAGGGATCAAAAGTTAAGATAATGCTGCATGAGCCAAGAGAGGGGCAAAAAACCTTTAAAGGACTTCTTCTTGGTATTAAAGATGGAGACGTATTTTTGGAATCCTCAGGCGAACAGATTAGTATTCCATACGACAGTATTAAACGTAGTCGTCTGAAGGTTGAGTTAGATTCGATGGATAAACCGTAGAAAATAGGTGTGAATTATGACAACAGGTATTTCGACTTCAAGCCAACGTCCTGAGCTTCTTCAGGTTGCTGATATTGTGGCTCGCGAGAAGGGAATTGAATTTGAGGAAGTATTGGAAGCTATGGAGCTTGCCATTCAAAAGGCTGGCCGTGCAAAATATGGTGCAGAGCTAGATATTCGGACCAAAATTGATCCAAAAACGGGGGAGATCGCACTCTTTCGTTATCGGGAAGTGGTCGAAGAAATCGCGCACGAACAGACACAGCTCTTGTTAGAGGAAGCAAAAAAACTTGATCCTGAGATCGAGATGGGTGGATTTATAATTGAGACTCTTCCCCCTGTGGAGTTGGGACGTGTGTCGGCTCAGATGGCAAAACAGGTCATTGTTCAAAGAGTTCGTGAAGCTGAGCGGGAGCGTCAGTTTGCCGACTTTAAGGATCGCGTGGGTGAAATCGTTAGCGGTGTTGTTAAAAGGACAGAGTATGGCTCTGTAACAGTTGACTTGGGTAGAACGGAGTCAGTTCTTCGTCGTGATGAGTTATTACCTCGGGAGAGCTTTCGTCCAGGGGATAGGATTCGCGCCTATATCGTGGATGTTCGTAGGGAACAAAGGGGGCCACAGATCTTTCTTTCTCGAACTCATCCACAGTTTATGGCGAAACTTTTCGCTCAAGAAGTGCCAGAAATATATGATGGGTTAATCGAAATACGTGCCGTTGCAAGAGATCCTGGAAGCCGTGCAAAATTAGCAGTTTTTACAAAAGAAATGAGCATCGATCCAGTTGGCGCATGTGTCGGGATGCGGGGAAGTCGTGTTTTGGCTGTTGTAAATGAGTTGCAGGGTGAAAAAGTAGATATTATTCCTTGGTCAGAGGAGCCGGCAACATTTATTGTGAACGCTCTTGCTCCAGCAGAGATTTCAAAAGTGTTGATCGATGAGGAAACTCAAAATATGGAAGTTGTGGTTCCAGATGATCAATTGAGTCTTGCCATTGGACGACGTGGTCAAAACGTTCGTTTGGCAACCATATTGACTGGTTGGCATATCAACATCTTAACGGAAACAGAAGAAGCTGAGCGTAGACAAGAGGAACTTAAAGTAAAGTCACAGCTATTCACAGCTGCATTGGGTGTTGATGAAGTTTTGGCACATCTTTTAGTTGCAGAGGGTTTTGATACTCTCCAGGAAGTAGCATTTGTTATTCCAGAAGAGCTTGCTACTATTGAAGGAATCGGCCCTGAATTGGGTGAAGAGCTTCAAAGTCGTGCTCGGGATTACATCGAAAAGCGTGCTAAAGAGCTTGAAAAGAAACTAAAAACTCTCAAGGTTTCTGAAGACTTGAAAACTCTTGAGGGGTTGGATTTAGAGATGGTCGTTGCTCTAGGGGAACAAAAGATAAAAACTCGTGATGATTTGGCTGATTTAGCTGGAGATGAGTTGAAAGAACTTCTTCCTACTTTTAAATTAACTCAGGACAAAGCGAACAAAATTATTATGGATGCACGGGCTCATTGGTTTGAGAAAGAAGAGAAACCAGAAGATCCGGTCGAAGAGACTTCGTAGCAAAGTGTAAAAAAGGCTTGGGTTTTCCCCATGTTTCGTGGCATAAGGTAGAAATGGATAACAACGCTTGTTTTGTGAGGTAACTTGAGTACGAACGAAAAGAAACCTCTGACCCTATCAAAGACGACGGCTCCTAAGAAGGAGATGGCACAGGTGCGTCAAAGTTTTTCACATGGCCGTTCAAAGACTGTCACGGTAGAAGTGAAGAAAAAGCGGCTAATTCTTCCAAAAGATCAAAAAGAAACACCTGCTTCAAAAACGACTGAAGAACAGAACAGCAAAGATCTCGAGAAAAAGATAGAATCTGAATCGAAAAAAGCTTCGACCTCTGAGGCGATTCAGCTGGATGCACAGGGGCTGACTTCCCAAGAGATGGAAACACGTATCCAGATATTACGTGACCAAGCGAGCCAGGAACAAGCAAAAGAACCAACTTCAGACGACGCAGAGCTTTTCAAAAAAAATGTTGAGTTTACGGATGCAGAGCCTGAAAAGACTTCAAAGGTGGCAAAGCCCAAAAAAGCTGAGAAAGAGAAGCGCGAAGAAATTTCTCCCGAAGCAGAGTCTCCAGAGATTGAGGCTCCTCTGGCTGTTAAGGAGCACAAGGAGGCTTCAAAAAAGCATTCGGACAAGAAAGCGGAGGAGGATGATGATGGAGAATCTCGTCGCAAAAGGGCCGACGCTCGCCATGGGGTGCTTTCTACACGTCGTCAAACCAAAAAAGTAGATATCTCGGTTTTGGAGGCGGGTGAAGAAGATGAGGAGGAAGCGAAGGTCTCAAAGGAACCTGTAGTAGCTCCGTTACGTCCAACTCTACGGCCCAAGCCAAAAGTAAAGCAAGAATATAAAAAGATTGTTTATGAAGTGGAACTCCCGGAGACAATTCCTGTGCAGGAGCTTGCCTCTAGAATGGCTGTTCGGGCAACGGAAGTTATTAAAGCTCTCATGAAAATGGGTTCCATGGTGACAATCAATCAGTCCATTGATGTGGATACTGCAGAGATTATCGTGGAAGAATTTGGACATACTTCAAAGCGGGTTTCCTCGATGGATGTAGAGGATTCCTTAAAATCTGAAGAGGATCCAGAGAACTCTTTAAAACCGAGAGCACCCGTTGTGACTGTCATGGGGCATGTAGACCACGGAAAAACATCTCTGTTAGATGCTTTACGGAAAACGGATGTCGTTAAGGGGGAAGCTGGCGGAATTACTCAGCACATTGGCGCCTATCAGATAACACTTAAGTCTGGTGAAAAGATTACATTTATTGATACGCCAGGTCATGCAGCATTTACAGAAATGCGTGCGCGAGGAGCTAATGTAACCGATTTGGTTATTCTCGTTGTGGCCGCAGACGATGGGATCAAAGAGCAGACTATTGAAGCTATAAATCATGCGAAAGCAGCGGAAGTTCCTATCATTGTAGCAATCAATAAGATGGATCGTCCTGAGGCAAATCCTGATAAGGTTCGTCAGGAGCTTCTCAGCCACGAAATTGTGGTAGAAGGAATGGGCGGTGAAGTGCTGGATGTTGAGATATCTGCAAAAGAAAATAAAAATCTGGATAAACTGACAGAGATGATTTGTTTGCAATCAGAAATGTTAGATCTTAAGGCCAATCCCGATCGTCCTGGTGAGGGGGTTGTGATTGAAGCAAAATTAGAGCGTGGTCGTGGAACGGTTGCCACAGTGCTTGTACAGCGCGGGACTCTCTGTATTGGAGATGTTTTGGTTGTTGGATCTGAGTATGGTCGGGTTCGCGCTCTTGTCAACGATCATGATCAGAATATCAAAGAAGCTGGGCCTAGTGTTCCCGTCGAAGTGTTGGGCTTGGGTGGGGCTCCGCTGGCGGGGGATCAATTCAACGTTGTGGAGAGTGAGGCTCGCGCACGTGAAGTCGCCGATTTTAGAGCTCATACGAAAAAAGAAGCGCAATCTGCAGCTTCTGTCGTGTCCCTTGAACAGATGTTTGAACAGATCCAACAGGGTGAGAAGAAAGAACTCCCTATTCTCATAAAAGCAGATGTTCAGGGATCTTTAGAGGCTATTAGAACTAGTTTAGAAAAGCTGTCTACTGAAGAAGTTGCTGTAAAGATCATCTTTGGTGGAGTAGGCGGTATCAGTGAATCAGACGTAATCTTAGCTCAGGCTTCAGGGGCAGTCATTGTCGGATTCGATGTGAGGGCGAATGCACAGGCGCGGGAAATCGTGCAGAAAGAAAAACTAGATATTCGTTATTACTCAGTTATTTATGATCTAATTGAAGATGTAAAAGGCGTTCTGGGAGGACTGTTGTCCCCCATTAAACGCGAGACATTCTTGGGGAATGCTGAAGTTAGAGAAGTCTTTAATATTACCAAAGTTGGTAAGATTGGAGGTTGTTATGTTACGGAAGGGATGGTTAAACGCGGGGGCAAAGTACGCCTGTTGCGAGACAGCGTGGTGATTCACGAAGGAACCCTTAAAACACTCAAACGTTTCAAGGATGAAGTTAAAGAAGTTAAAGAAGGTTACGAATGTGGGATGGCCTTTGAAAACTATTATGATATCCGTGTGGGCGATATTATAGAGTGTTTTGAGATCGAAGAAATCGCGCGGACTCTTTAGCCAGTATAACCAACCCTAACGCAGAGAAATTTACAAAAAATCCATTGAAGTGGTAGTCGTAGAATTAGGAAAAAGCTGTGACATCATATGATCAAAAGTCAAAAGGCATACGGCCACTCCGTGTAGGCGAACAATTACGGCGCATGTTGTCGGATCTATTGTCACGAGGTGATTTGGGAGATTCTTTATTGCGGGAAACTTCTGTGACGATAACAGAAGTGCGTGTGAGTCCTGATCTAAAGAATGCTACAGTTTATGTTATGCCACTTAAAGGTGAAGCTATTACAGAGGTGCTAGAGATTCTAGAGATATGTGCTCCTCAGCTTCGAAAGCGGCTAGGGGGTCAACTGAAGATGAAATTTACCCCCAAACTACGCTTTAAAGAAGATAAAATATTTTCCCAGGTAGATCATTTGGAAAAATTGCTACACAGTCCCCGTGTGGCACGTGACGTCAGTAAGGTTCCTGAGGAAGATGATAGTGCATAAGCATAATGGGTGGCTTATTATAGATAAGCCACTTTCTATGACTTCTTCTGACGTTGTCCAGAAGGTTAGAAAATCGTTTGGTATGCGGAAGGTTGGGCATGCCGGGACACTAGATCCACTTGCAACCGGCGTTTTGCCAATTGCTTTGGGAGAAGCGACCAAAACCGTTCAATTTGCCATGGAAGCGACCAAGACTTATCGATTTAAAGTTGTCTGGGGAGAAGAAAGGACAACGGACGATTTGGAAGGCGAGGTCCTGCAAACTTCAACCTTACGTCCTTGTGAGTCTGAAATTTTGGCTGTGATAAAGAAATTTACAGGAAATATCCAGCAAGTCCCTCCAATTTACTCTGCCATCAAGGTAAATGGAAAAAGAGCATATGCTCTGGCACGAGCAGATGAAGAGGTTGTTTTATCTGCTCGGACGGTTACCGTAGAGCGAATAGATCTCATTTCAGCAGAAGATAAAGACTTTTCAGAGTTTGAGGTTGTTTGCGGGAAAGGAACCTATATTAGGAGCTTAGCACGTGACATAGGGCGCGTTTTGGGTTGTTTGGGACACATTAGTTACCTGAGACGTACACAAGTAGGGCCTTTTTATGAAAAAGATGCTTATTTGTTAAATAAAGTTATTGCAGCGGGACAAAACTGTGCTAATTATCTTTTGACAATTGATGCTGTGCTGGACGACATCCCGGCTATTTTGTTTGAAGACGAGTTTATTCAAAAACTCCGATGGGGTCAGGAAGTTTCCTTACCTTTACAAAATGATGCATCAGAAAAAGGAGAGACTTCTCTAGTTTTGTGCAAGTCCCAACAAGGGCAACTTGTTGCCATAGCTAGACGGAACGGATCAAAATTGCGGGTCGCTCGAGGATTTAATTTATAGAGAACTGAAAGGATTTTACGATGTCGATTACAACAGAAAGAAAGCAAGAAGTTATTAAAGAGTTTGCGACAGGAAAAGGTGATACTGGATCGGCTACGGTACAGGTTGCTGTTCTAACAGAGCGCATCAAGAATCTTACAGATCATATGACTACCCACAAAAAAGACTTCCATTCAAGGAGAGGCCTTTTGATTATGGTAGGACAACGCCGGCGTCTATTAGATTACGTTAAAAGAAAAAATGAAGAAAACTATAAGTCGCTTATTAAGAAACTAGGTTTGCGTAAGTAAGACCTCTAGAGGGAGAAAGTACCCTAGGTCCTGCGTAAACGATTTAGAAAGGATATTAATTAAATGTTTAAAATGAATAAAGTAGAAATTGAATGGGGTGGGCGAACGCTTACCTTGGAAACGGGTCAAATAGCTCGTCAAGCTGATGGAGCTGTTTTAGCCACATATGGCGAGACCTCGGTTCTTTGTACTGTTGTTGGTAATAGAGAGGCAAAAGAAGGATTAGATTTCTTCCCCCTCACAGTTCAGTACCAAGAAAAGACTTTTGCCGCAGGTAAGATTCCTGGCGGCTTTTTCAAAAGAGAAGGGCGTCCTAGCGAGAAGGAAGTTCTCACCTCACGTCTTATTGATAGGCCCATACGGCCATTATTCGCAGATGGGTTTAAGAATGAGACACAAGTGATTTGTACGGTATTAAGTCACGACATGGAGAATAACCCTGATGTTGTAGCCATGATTGGTGCCTCAGCGGCTCTGACCATTTCTGGCTTGCCATTCTTGGGTCCCATTGGATGCGCACGCGTTGGATATGTTGATGGATCATTCGTACTGAATCCGTTGGAAACCATTGGAGACGGATCTTCTCTTGATTTGGTTGTTGCTGGAACAATAGATGGTGTTTTGATGGTTGAATCGGAAGCGCACGAGCTTTCTGAAGACACAATGCTTGATGCCGTGAGTTTTGGGCATGATGGTTTTCAACCCGTGATCAAGGCTATTATTCAGTTAGCTGAAAAAGCAGCAAAGGATCCATGGGAACTTCCAGCAGCTCCTGCTGAATTGGAGGATCTTCAAAAGGCTGTTGAAAAGAAAGCGACTGCGGACTTAAAGAAGGCATACAAGATTACCGAAAAAACAGAACGTCGTGAGAAAATTTCTGCAGTTAAAGAAAGCGTTCTTGAGGAACTCGGTACAGAGGAAAATAAATCGCTGATTTCAGGTTGCTTCAAAGAAGTCGAAAAGAACATTGTTCGGAAAGAGCTTCTTACCACAGGAAATCGTATTGATGGCCGTGATACAAAGACAGTTCGCAACATACAATGTGATGTAGAAATTTTACCTAGAGCCCACGGAAGCGCCCTCTTTACTCGTGGTGAAACACAGGCTTTAGTTGTAACCACGTTGGGAACTGGCCAAGATGAGCAGATTATTGACGCGCTTGAAGGCGAATACCGTCAAAATTTCTTGCTGCATTACAACTTTCCCCCTTTCTCAGTTGGCGAAACCGGACGTTTTGGAACACCGGGTCGTCGAGAAATAGGTCATGGGAAGCTTGCATGGCGTGCGTTGCGTCCACTATTGCCAAGCAAAGAAGAGTTTCCGTATACGATTAGGGTTGTTTCAGAGATAACAGAGTCAAATGGTTCTTCTTCTATGGCGACGGTTTGTGGAGCCTCCCTGTCCATGATGGATGGTGGTGTGCCGCTGAAGCGTCCTGTTGCAGGAATTGCCATGGGCTTAATCAAAGAAGGAAAGGACTTTGTTGTTCTTACAGATATCCTAGGTGATGAAGATCATCTTGGAGATATGGACTTTAAGGTTGCTGGAACAGACAAAGGTATAACAGCCCTTCAGATGGATATCAAAATCACCAGTGTTACCACTGAGATTATGAAAATTGCTCTAAATCAAGCTTACGATGGACGTATTCATATTCTTAAAGAGATGTCTAAGTTGATGGATGTTTCTCGTGATACCGTAAGTGAAAATGCTCCCCGTATTGTGACAATCACCATTGCGAAGGATAAGATTGGTGAAGTCATAGGCCCAGGTGGAAAGGTTATCCGTGAGATCACTGAAGAGACTGGGGTTAAGATTGACATTGACGATACTGGAACAGTCAAAGTGTCTGCAGTTAGTGAAGAAGCTATCAAGAAGGCCCTCGATTGGATTGAGGGAATTGTAGCAGAACCAGAAGTAGGAGAGACCTACACAGGAAAAGTTGCAAAACTCGCAGATTTTGGTGCTTTTGTTAGTTTCCTCGGTGGTTCCTATGGATTGATCCATATCAGTGAAATTGCAAAAGAGCGCATTGGAAAGGTCTCTGACGTTTTGAAGGTTGGTGATCCAGTAACCTTTAAAGTGATCGGCGTTGATGATCGTGGAAAGCTTAAATTAAGTATTAAAGCAATCCTCTCTGATGACGGTTCGAAGAACGTAGACAAAGCTGCTGGTGCCTAGCCTAGGAGTCTTTTTATGAGCATTGTTTCTCCTCTTCTTATCTCTGGAAAGGAAGTACATCCTCTGATTGAAGGGGGGAAGGGAATCTCTATTACTAAGGGGGAGGGTTCTGGTGCCTGGGCTGCTGCAGGAGGCGTTGGAACTTTTTCGGGCGTTAATGCAGATAGTTATGATGGTGATGGAACACTTATCCCTAATGTTTACAAAGGTAATACGCGTCGGGAACGTCATGATGAGTTGATTGCCTATGGCATCGCAGGCGGCATCGATCAGGCTCGAATAGCCCATGAATGTTCCAATGGCGAGGGCCGACTCCACATGAACGTTTTGTGGGAAATGGGTGGCGCAGAGCAGATTTTGCATGGTGTCTTAGAGGGGGCAAAGGGCCTTATTCATGGCATTACATGTGGAGCGGGGATGCCGTATCGCTTGAGTGAAATAGCCGCTACCTATAAAGTCTACTACTATCCAATTGTTTCTTCAGCGCGGGCATTTCGTGCGCTCTGGAAAAGATCTTATCATAAAGTCCAAGAGTGGTTGGGCGGAGTAGTATATGAGGATCCTTGGCGCGCCGGGGGCCATAATGGTCTCAGTAATAGCGAAGATCCAGAAGTTCCAGAGGATCCTTATCCTCGCGTGAAAGCCCTTAGAGACCTTATGAATGAAATGGGTCTCCACAAAGTTCCCATTATTATGGCCGGGGGCGTTTGGCTTTTGAATGAATGGAAAGATTGGATAAATAATCCTGAGTTGGGTCCAATTGCATTTCAATTCGGAACACGACCTCTTGTAACGCAAGAGAGTCCTATTTCAGACGCCTGGAAAAAGAGCCTTTTAACCCTCAAAAAAGGCATGGTGAAACTTCATCAATTTAGTCCAACCGGTTTTTACTCTTCTGCTGTCAAGAATCCTTTCTTAGACGAGCTTCAAGGGCGCACGGATCGTCAGGTAGCCTACACCCAGACACCAGTCGGTGAACATAGTGCGGCTTTCCCTGTTGGTCCTCGTAAGCGTTCGGTTTACCTGACTCCCTCCGATAAGGAACGTGCGAATGAGTGGCTTATGGATGGATATACTGAGGCCATGAAAACGCCGGACTCTACGCTTATTTTTGTAAATTCCCCGAAGGCTCAAGAGATTCAGAAAGATCAAGTTGACTGTATGGGATGCTTAAGTGCTTGTAAGTTTAGCAATTGGGCACAAGGTGAAACCGGCAATACAGGGAAAAAGCCTGATCCACGATCTTTTTGTATTCAAAAAACATTACAGGAAATTAGTCATACGAGCAAAACAGAAGATCAACTCATGTTTGCAGGCCATTCTGCCTATCGATTTTCTGAGGATCCGTTCTATGCAAACGGCTTTATTCCTACTGTAAAGCAACTGGTGGATAGAATTCTGACAGGTGAGTAGGCAATTTTTTCTGGGCACACCAAAAAGATAAAATAAACTTATATACAATATTATCGCATACAATATTAATGTATTTATTTAACTTTTCTTCATTTTTACATAAGAAAATTGCATGATGCTATCTATTGTATTATAATCATCTATAAATATAAGAAAAAAATAGGAGATGCTCACGTGAAAAATTCCATTAGCCATATCTTATTCCTTTGCGCATTTTTAGTTGGTTGCGGTGAGGAAAAACAAAAATTATCGGAGTATGATTATTTCATACGGGCGAAAGGTTTTGAAATTTCCGAGGTTCAAAAAGATGGTTCCTTTTATCTTACCTTAAAAGGGATTCGTTCCGGTGATACCATAAATGCCTTCCCAACCATTGGCCATAAAGGCGGTGTGCATCTAGTCTCCTCTAAAGCGCTAGTAGAAAATTTGAAAACGCTTCCCAAAAACGATGAAGGATTCATCTCTCAAAAACCACATAATTTTTTAGCTTTTGTAACAAAGGATGAAAAAGAAGCGATTCTCTTCGTATCTATCCGCGGGGTCAAAGATTTTTCAGACGACTCTATTAAATTTTCGGTAAGACTTATGAAGGACGAAAATGCCCTTTTGGATGGTGAAAGAGTTTCACTGAAGGAGATATCAAAAGAAACGCCTCTTCATCGGGTAGAATTTTTAGTGGATGGGATCGCTTCCACTTTGCGAAATTGTAGGCGTCATGGGGGTTGCTGATACTAACGTTTGTAAAATTACACTTTAAATAACCAAAAATGCTTATACAGTAAATTTGTATATAAATTATTGTTTTCACAATAGTATTGCATTTTATTTGTTGGACATTATTATTTTGCATTGAGTTTAATGTTTCATTTGGACGTTGTTTTGAGAAAAATTCTTTGCATAATTTTCTTTAGCCTAATTTTTTCAAATTCTCTGGGGGTTGCTTCATCAGAAGAGGAAGGCCCCGCTTCTTCTCGAGCGCCTCAAAACTCTAAAAAGAGGAAAGCTGAGTGTGATGTTTTTCATGTCAAGTACGGTGATATGGTTAAACGCTTACGTCTAAGGGGACGAGTTAAACATGATAACATGCTCAAACAGCCAATCATTGCATATAACTCAGATATAACCGGAACTATGAAGAGGAGTGTCGTTCATCTCCTTGGATCAGAGCTGTCGTCTCCAACGGAGGTCGGAGAATTTTTAACTACACTTCGTGAGGATCATCCTGAATTAGATGATATGCTACATATTGCAATGCCAATGAGGCCGGATGAAGGAGTTGCCTCTCTTCATCTCCTTCCTAAGCGAAAGATGCCATACTTGAAACAGGCAGTCGGATCCCTGGCAACTGTGTTGGCTCTTCCCGGTTTAGTTGGCGAAGGAGCCTCTTGGGGGTACGTAGTTTTTGCTTATTGGGGGGTGCTTCACGCAGATAGTAGTGATTCCATTCCCACTTCACCGGCGGGAGTTGTTACAGAAATAATATCTGATCTTTATTATGCAAGGGCCCTAGTGACACTTATTTCTGTAGGGCAACTGGCCATTGACATGTTTCCTAGAGAGAGAAGGCTAAGTTCTTCGCTAGCTCAAAGTAAATATTTTGCTGGATTAGAGGCCGGGGATATTGGAGATAAGGAGATAGGGAGAACAATGGATTATTGGGGAAAAGAATTCCTGAGAGCTCTAGCCCACAGATTAGTTGAAGCAAATGCCTTGTTGCCTGCACTTATAATTCCTACCTATTTCCTCAAGATTTCAACAGGTTCACTTTTTGTACGTATTCCTCTGGCTGCAGGATCTCTGCTTGTTGAGTACGCAGCGTTTTATAAACAAGTTAAAATCATTACTAGGGATGCTTTATGGACTTGCACCCGAATAGATGCGTGGATTCGAAAACCACTGCAACTATACCCAAAACGAATCAAAGTGCCGATTTCAGTAATTGAAAATCATCATTGATGCGATCCACCATATCGTGGGAAATTTTTGGCCAAGTGATTTCAAAAAAGTCCATGATTGA
Source organism: Alphaproteobacteria bacterium (assembly GCA_018662925.1). Taxonomy (NCBI): domain Bacteria; kingdom Pseudomonadati; phylum Pseudomonadota; class Alphaproteobacteria; species Alphaproteobacteria bacterium. The sequence continues at coordinate 78,094 of JABJFC010000063.1, forward strand.
TCTTCGAAATTCTTTTGCAGAAGTA
>JABJFC010000064.1 GCA_018662925.1 Alphaproteobacteria bacterium
CTGTTGTTGAGATTAGTTTGGCTTTTTATCTTTCCTTATTAAACCCCAATAACAGGAGGACCTGGTATTTTTGTCTGGTTTGTCGCTTCTTAAAGACAACAAAAATTAACTCACTCACCTAATTTTGCAATTTGCTCTAGTGTTTAGTGGAGTTTCCCTTTTGCTTTTCGTTAGTTTTGTCGTGGGAGTTCCATGGATGCTTTATAGGGATTGGCGGTATAAACAAGGAATTGGGCCAACTACGGCCTTATTTGTATCGTTGGGGTTGGCTTACTGGGCTTTGTCTGGGATGTATGCTCTTTTACATGTCGAGCACAGGTATCTTATGGGCTTTGCGCCCATCCCCGTATTAATCGGGGGTTATATTTTGCAAATACTATTTCAAACTCGGAAAAAAAGCGTTCTTAGGCTCTCTTTTTCTGGGGCGTCAAAATAAGGTCTAAGAGAGTTATAATCGTATCTCGAAGTTTGTTTCGAGGGACGACCATATCGATCATTCCATGATCCATAAGGAATTCAGATTTTTGAAATCCTTCAGGAAGCTTTTCCCTAATGGTTTCTTCAATGACTCTGGGGCCGGCAAAACAGATGAGAGAATCTGGTTCGGCAATGGCGATGTCTCCAAGCATTGCAAATGAGGCAGCTACACCGCCTGTTGTTGGATCGCACAGAATAACGATAAATGGGAGCCCTGCTTCCTTAACCATATCAATGGCTACAATGGAACGTGGCATTTGCATTAGCGATAGGATGCCCTCCTGCATGCGAGCGCCACCAGAAGTGGGGATTGTAATTAGGGGGGCTTTTAGGTTAACGGCTGTTTGGGCTGCTGTTACTAGTCCTTGGCCAACGGCAAGGCCCATGGACCCACCCATAAATGGAAAATCAATGGCTGCAGTGACACAGTTGTGATCGCCCATTTTTCCCTTTCCAACCAGAATAGCATCTTGTTCGCCAGTTTTTTTTCGGGATTCCTTGAGACGGTCTGTGTAGCGTTTTGTATCTTTGAATTTTAGAGGGTCCGAAACGGGATCCTCAAGGGCTACTTTCGTGTACTTTCCCCCATCATATAACAGCTCTAGGCGTTGTTTTGCCCCGAGACGCATGTGATGACCACAATGGTGACAAACGTGGAGATCTCGAACAAGATCTCTATGAAAAATCATTTGTTCACATTTTGGGCATCGATCCCAGAGATCTTCGGGAACGTCTGTTTTTTGAACTAAAGCTTGAAGCTTAGGTCGTACAAAATCGGTAATCCAGTTCATGAATATTTATCACTCAAGATTATTCATCCAAATCCTACCGAACTGCCTATCAGAGACAGTAAATAGACGCAAGAGGAGTTTCTTTATGTTTTTAAAGTTTTCTTTCGTTTGAATAAGTTAGTAGCTTTGGTAACGATGGTCCCCAACAAGAATCCAAGGACAAAAACACTCAAAATGAAAATGGAGAGAGGAAGCAGCAGCTCAAATCCAAACGGCCAAAAGGAAACGGTCGTCATTGCGCGATTTGAAACAGCAAACACGACGACAATAATGGCAATTAATACAAACAAAATCCTAGAAGCCATGTGCCATTCCTAGATGTTTAAGAGCGACAGATCCGAAAATCTAATCCTTATTCATCTGTGATAGCAGAATTCTTCCTGATTTGAAATAGGGGAGAGTTTTAGCTGGAACGGAAACAGAACTACCTGTTTTAGGATTGCGTCCAACCCGTGGGGCACGCTTCTTAGTGGAAAATGCGCCAAAACCACGAAACTCTGCTCGCGCATTCTTCGAAAGCGTAGAGATAATTTCATCAAAAATAACATTGATGGCATTCTCAATATGCTTTTCGGGCAAATTTGAAAACCGACGACGCAGCCTTTCTATAAGTTGAGATTTTGTCATAATTCCCCTACCTGTACCTATTTTAATTCTTTATTCTAGGTACATACTAACAGAATTATCCTGCCGTTTCAAAGGAAAACCTCAATTTGTTATAAGGTGCCCGGGTCATCGGCAAATCCTTGGTTTCGATTTATAACCTAGATTTACTGTTGCCCGGGTTTCCTTTTCTTTTTGAAAACTACTTCTTAGCAGTCGTTTTCTTTTTTTCGGTTGTCTTTTTTGTTTCCTTTTTAGCAGCTGTCTTTTTTTCAGTATCAGCTTTCTTGGCTGGTGTTTTCTTTTCTGCCTTTTTGGTGTCAGTAGCTTTGGTCGTTTTCTTTTCTGCCTTAGCTTTAGCAGTTATTTCCTTAGTTTTAGTCGCAGGCTCTTTTTTTGCAGCTTTTTCTTCATCAGCTTTTTTTGAAGTAGTAGCCTTCTTTTTAGTTTCCTTAGCTTTAGGCTCTGAAGAAGTATCAGACTCACGATCTTTCGCGCGATCTATGGCTGCTCCTAGGATATCTCCGAGGCTAGCACCACTATCAGAAGAACCGTACTCTTCCATGGCCTGCTTTTCCTCGTGTACTTCGTGTGCCTTAATAGAAAGGCCAACATGACGGGATCCTTTTTCTACGCTCATAACGACGGCGTCAACTTTTTCACCCTCTGCAAACCGGTCCGTACGCTGATCGCCACGATTTCGCGCAAGGTCAGATTTGCGAATAAATCCACGGATATTTTCAGGTAAAGATACTTCTATACCGCTATCTAGGATTTTTGAAACGGTACAGGTGACTGTAGCACCCGTCTTAAGGGTAGAGAGTGTCTCACCAACAGTATCCGCGGCGAGTTGCTTGACCCCAAGACTAATTCTTTCCTTATCTGGATCAACATCCAGGATTTTAACCTTAACAATTTGGCCCTTACTATAGTCTTTTAGAGCTACATTCCCAGGTTTATCCCAAGAAAGGTCTGAGGCATGAACCATACCATCGATTTCTTCATTGAGCCCAACGAACATTCCAAAGTCTGTCGTGTTTTTGATCTCACCTTCGAGCTCTGTTCCAACTGGGTTAGCATCTGCAAAGGCTTTCCAAGGATTTGATTTGCATTGCTTGATTCCAAGACTAATGCGTCGTTTTACCGGATCAACATCGAGAACCTTTACGTCGACTTCCTGACTGGTGGAAATGATTTTTCCTGGATGAACATTTTTCTTAGTCCAGCTCATTTCGGAAACATGAACAAGTCCCTCAATGCCGGGCTCAAGTTCAATGAATGCACCATAATCGGTAATATTGGTAACTTTACCGGACAATTGTTTTCCAATGACATATCTTGCTTCAACCCCTTCCCAAGGATCAGTTTGCAGTTGCTTGATGCCAAGAGAAATACGGTTTGTTTCCTTGTTGAATTTAATGATTTGAACCTTAACAGGCTGCCCTACTTGGAGTATTTCTGAAGGGTGATTTACGCGCATCCATGAAATATCCGTGACATGCAAGAGGCCATCAATACCACCTAGGTCAACGAAAGCACCATAGTCAGTGATGTTTTTCACGACGCCTTCAATTACTTGGCCTTCGGAAAGGTTTGATACCAGTTCAGTTTTAGCTTCTTCACGAGATTCTTCCAGGACTGCTCGGCGTGAAACGACTATATTGCCTCGGGTGCGGTCCATTTTTAGGATCATGAAGGGTTGGGCAACTCCCATAAGAGGGTCCACATCTCTGATTGGACGTATATCAACTTGGCTTCCAGGAAGGAATGCTACGGCACCGGCCAAATCAACGGTAAATCCACCTTTGACGCGGCTATACATAACACCAACGACACGTTCACCTTTTTCATGGGATTTTTCTAATTGAACCCACGCTGCCTCACGTCTTGCTTTCTCACGGCTTAAAACAGTTTCCCCATTTTTACCTTCAAAGCGCTCCACAAACACATCTATTTCGTCGCCTACTTTGAGTTCGTCGTCATCCTGAGAAATCCCAAATTCCCTGAGAGGGATTCGGCCTTCAGATTTCAAACCTACGTCTATGGAAACAATTTCGTTGTCTAAGTTAACAACAAGTCCTTTTACCACGCGTCCTACGAGACTTTGTTCAGCGGTACCAAGGGATTCTTCTAGGAGATCAGCAAAACTTTCTTTTGAAGTTGACTGGGCAGTTTTAGTTTGGGTTGACATTAATTGTCCTTTAAATAAAGCCTAACAAATAAGCTTTGAGTTAGAGTTAATCCAAGGAACCATTTCCGATTCCACCAAAGATAACAAACAAAGTCCGCTCCCTAGAGAGATGTACACCTTGTATGCCTGTTGTTGCCTTCTATTATCGATAGTACTTCTTCAAAGACTTGGTCGATTGTGAGCTCTGAAGTATCAATGATGAAAGCATCCTTTGCAGGGAGAAGAGGCGAAGTTGTGCGAGTCGTATCTCGTGCATCTCGTTCCTTCATATCTTGCAAAACGTGATCATATATACATGTAGTTCCCCTTTTTTGCAACTCTTTCCATCGTCTTTCCGCACGGATGTCAGGATTTGCAAAAATAAAGAACTTATAGTCAGCTTCGGGACAAATAACAGTGCCAATATCGCGCCCATCTAGAATTGCTCCAGGTTTATTCCGTGGAGGGGTGCTACAGAAATTCTTTTGAAACGCTAAAAGAGCCGCTCTTACCCCGGGATACGAGCTAACAATAGAGGCTATTTCACCCACTGATTCATCCCGTAAAAGCGGAGACTGTAAGTCTTCTTCTCGGATCTGTTGGGCGACTTTCTCGCATGTTTGTTCATTGTTTGGATCCAGTCCCTGGGAACGCATTATAAACGCAACCGCGCGGTATAATAGCCCTGTGTCCAAAAAGGCGAAGTCGAAGTGATCCGCTAATTTTTTCGCTAGGGTTCCTTTCCCTGATCCTGAGGGGCCATCGATAGCAATAATCATTCTCTGTCTATACTTGGGCCGTTTGAGGAGTGCAAGTTTTATTTCGTTTAGAGACTTAGAGTGATAGTATGTGTGCGCTGAGGTCCTTGCCAAGAAACCTGAATTTTTTTATGGGATAAAGCAGTTATTTTATAAATAGAAAGAGCAAATTGCAAAATTAGGTGAGTGAGTTAATTTTTGTTGTCTTTAAGAAGCGACAAACCAGACAAAAATACCAGGTCCTCCTGTTATTGGGGTTTAATAAGGAAAGATAAAAAGCCAAACTAATCTCAACAACAG